>NZ_NDIM01000136.1:0-26940 GCF_002241375.1 Vibrio sp. V19_P1S1T109
CGTTTTACCCTGCAAGGTCCGATTGACCACGCGCAGGGGAGCGATGAGCTGCTGGTAAATTTCAAGGTAGTGACAACCGATTATGATGGCGACAGCGCCAACATTTTGCTGCCCGTCACCATCCATGATGATCAGCCAACCATCACGGGAGTGCAAGCGCTCAGCGTTGGCGAAGACGATTTAACGTCAGGTTCAGACAGCAGCAAAGAGCCGCTGTTCGCTGAGGGAGTGTTTACCACTCAAAGCGCGGATAAGGTGGTGAGCTATCAGTTGGATACCAGCAGTAACCCGCTTGCGGGCTTAACCTCGCAAGGCGAAGCGGTGATCTTGGGCGCGGCGACAATCGATGCCAATGGTAACTACCACTACCAAGCCAGCACCACACCCAGTGGCAATGCGGTGTTTAGCTTAGTGCTCAATGCGGATGGCAGTTACCGTTTTACTTTGCAAGGTCCGATTGATCACGCCGCAGGCAGCGATGAGCGACTGGTGAATTTCAACGTGGTGGCGACGGACTATGATGGCGACGCCTCTGACATTCTACTGCCTGTCACTATTGTGGATGACAAGCCAACGATTGTCGGCATTCGCACCGGTAGCGAACAGAGCGTGGATGAAGATGACTTAGCCACGATCGGTTCTGATCGTTCAGACAGCACCGTTATTGCTGGGCACTTTGATGTGATTGACGGGGCCGATGGTATTGTCAGTTATCAAGTGTCTGATATCACCACGCCTGTCGAGAATTTAACGTCTGGTGGTCAAGAGATAGAGATCATCCAAATTTCAAGCAGTAATGGTGTCACTGTTTATGAGGCGGTGATTAAGAATACGACGGACGTGGTTTTTCGTCTCACGTTAAATGGCTCGGCCGATAGTTACCAATTTGAACTGCTTAAAGCCATCGACCACCCGACGGGTAATGGTGAAAATAGTTATATTTTAGATCTTCCGATTACCGCAACTGATAGAGATGGCGATGTTTCAGCATCAGCGAGTTTGCCAATATCGATTGTTGATGATATTCCAACTTTGCATGATAAAAGCATCACTAGTGTTGAAAATACGGCGATAAAAACAGTCAATTTATTTAGCCAAGACAACAATACCTCGCCGGATACTCAAGGTGCAGATCATGGTGCGATCACTAAATTTGTGGCCGTTGATGAAGCGGGTCGTGATATTCAATTTAGGTATGGCAATGGTGCAAGCTTAGCTAATGAAATTGAACTTAACGGCGTCACAAAAACGGTCACGGTTGTCGAAATAAAAAATGGTGTTGAGCGCGATTTAGGTACACTGACGATTACGCCTAACGGTAACGCGACATTTAAACCAGTTGCTAGCCTTGAACATGGTGATGATCCGACCATTTCATTTACTGTCGATGTTACTGCGCAAGATTTTGATGGCGATGCCTCAACCGAACAGTTGAACATCAATATTCTTGATAGAAATGCCACTATCACAGTTGCTAATGTTATTGGCGCTGAAGACGCTGGACGCGATGGTGTCACTATTTTGTTTAACGACCCCAATCAAATCACTAATAGCCAAGATAACCAATCCGGCTTAAATACTTCACCGCTTAAAGTGGATTTGCAGATCAATCTTTATGATTTGGATCGCAATGAATCGATTGGTGATGTAAAAATCACAGCCAGCAACGCGCATGGCGATTTTTACTATCTCAATAGTTCGGATGTTTATGTCAAATTAGAGCTAGTCAGTGGACGATTTGTTTTGCCCGCAGACGCGGTGGAGCAAAGCTTAACAGGCAGTGTTGCTAAGATTGAAAACTTGTATTTTGTGCCTGATCGTCACTATGCCAGCGCTAACGGTGGCTTCCAACTCAATATTACTGTGCAGGTTTTGAATAATGGCCTGCACGATCATAATGTGAACGGGAAATTGCGCATTGAGGTGGAAAGTGTGGCCGATATTGCTACTTGGACCTCAAGCAGCCAATTTCATTATGATGCAGTAGAAGATAGTGACAATATTACTCTCGATGTTTTAGCGCAGACACAAGATAACAGTACCCCCGAAACAATCCTGTATGAGATCCGCTTTACTCAAGGTGAAGGTGAGGCGCAGCTAGTTTATGCCGATGGTACGCCGGTTGTAATGAGCTCGGATGCTTCAGGTCACTATTATCTTGTTAGCGCGAGTAACATTAACCAAGTACAAGTTGACCCCAATGATAATTTCAGTGGTCAGATCAAACTTGATATTACAGCGATCACGACAGAGCAAACTAACGCTCACGTTGGTAAAGAGAGCGCCCGATCAGAAACGAAAGAAATCGTGATAGATGTTAGCCCTGTTGCCGATATGGGTAGCTTCTCTGTCAATCGAATCAATGTTTTTGAAGATAATGCCGCTACGCAAAATACCGTTGACCCCACCACAGATCACGATCCCTTGTTATTAAGTGAAGTCATTACGATGGCGGGATCCGTTGATTCTGATGGTTCAGAAACACTCTATGTGCGTCTCTCTGATTTTTCAGAAACAGGTGTGACACTGATTTGGTTGGGAACCGGAGCCAGCGAAATATCACAAATAACCGATGCCAATGGTCATACTTATTATGAAGTTCCTGAACAATATCTTGACCAAGTTGAAGTGCTACCCCCATTGCATAGCAACGCTGATTTTACCTTCTCTGTTGAAGGGATTATTAAAGATAGCGTCAATCTTTCTACGGGTGTGGTGACAGATGAAATATCGTTAGGTGCTAAGACGGTTAATGTTTCAGTTAAGGGCGTAGCAGATATTCCAACCATTGATTTTCACTCAAACAGTACTAACACTTGGAATGAATTTAGTGAAAATGGTCTGCAAGTGATTGAAACGACGATTGATGAAAATCAATCCGTTGGCTTTGGCTTTAGTGTGTTATCCGGTGAGCTTGCGGATAATCCAGCGGACAGCTCTGAGTCGATCACCGTTTTGCTGTCGAACATTCCAGATGGTGTCAAACTGTATGACAGTGTTGGTAGCGTGATTAACTTGGTATTTGTTGGTTACGATACTGCGCAGCAACCTATTTATCAGGCGAATCTAACTTCAGCGCAGGTTGATTCAGGTATTCGAGTTGAGCCATCTCATTCATCGACCGAAAACATCAACATCAAAATGACCACCATCGTTACTGAAAATGATGGACATACGCGTCAAATTGAGTCGGAAATTCGCATTAAAGTGGCACCGGTGATTGATGTTGTTGACAACTATCAATCACACTCGCTTGGTAACGAGGACAGCCGCATTAATATTCATTGGCAGCCAGAAGAGGAACAACATCTTGATGCTGATGAATATTTTGCCTCTGTTACACTTTCTGGCTTCCCAGCTGGTAGTACTATCTACGTCGATGGTGTTGTCACGGCCTTAGACAGTGACGGCAAGCTCATTTTGACCCCCGCACTGGGACAGAGCGATCAAGATTTCTCAGCGCAAGTGCTGACAACGGGTTACGTTCAAGTTCAGCCACCAGAGCACTCCAGTACTGATTTTACCTTGAGCACTGAGATTGTGGTGAAAGAGCAAGACAACGAATACGTCGATGCAATCAATTCTGGCGAAGGTATTGCTTCGAAAGTCATTCATGGCTCTGTTGATGTCACGGTAAGGCCGATAGTTGAAGCTGATGGACAACTGCGTGTTGAAGACAACGGCGTAGTCACAAACAAAGCTGTCGCAGATGCCTCTGGTGCTATCTACTTTACTATTAATGATGCGGCCGGCGGCGAGCCTAATGCGAACGTTATACGTTTTGATAATGCAGACACTCAATCGACAGAAGGTTACCAATCATTAGAAGTGGTCGACCAACTGGTGGTGCGTTTTAGCAATATTACGCCACAGGTACTTGATCAACTACTGATTACTGGTGCAATTAATAATGGGGATGGTTCATGGACCATTGTTGATGAGCAGAATTTCAGTGTAAAAGCACCGAATGGCCTGACATTGAGTAGTGGTAACGATCCTGATGGTGATGGTTATAACGACATCACTGTGACCATTTTTGCCCAAGTGTATGACCAAGGGGAAGACAGCTCTGAAGCCAAAGTGGTGCAACAAGTGCAATCAGAGATCACCTTACAATTTCCGCTCACTGCTACGGGCAACAACACGGTAGCGGCTGACATTACTTTAGTTGGCAATGCGGATGATATTGTATTAGGCATCGAAGATAACGCCATTAATTTAGGTCAGCAAATTCAAGATAAATTGATGGTGAGCGCTTCAGGTTCTGATGGTGTAGAAGATGAGCTCAGTATTGTCATCGCGCAAAGTGTGCTGCCAGCGGGCGCAAGTTTATCTGGTGGTCATTTTGACTTCGTTGATGGCTTGTATGTATACAAAGGTACCGTGAATACCGATGGCTCGATTTCTGGGTTAGAAAATCTGCAACTGCATCTGCCTGAAGATTACGCGGGCGACTTTAATTTGCCGATTACTTTTGTGACGACAGACACGGCTTCTGGTGATGAAAAAACCTTCAGTACGCAAATCCCAGTGGCAGTTTCTCCGGTGGCCGATGTTCCCGGAACGCATCAACCGCAAGATGATGACATTACCCCTAAAGCGACATTGACTGTAGAAGGTTCGCTTGGGTTAGATGCAAATCATCAGCCGACTTCAAGCTCGTCCGACGTTCCGACCAATGACGGCATAGGTTATGAAGATGGTATTATTCATCTTTCGCTCGATATTGATCTTACTGATATTCGCAATAGCGCTACGGAAGGACGAGAGGTGCTGAGCGAAGTCACCTTAACCCTACAAGGAACCAATATCGGAACCTTTGTTGATGCGCAAGGCAATGATCTCGGTACCAGTATCACTTTTAGTCAGCCTCAGCTACCTGCGGCATTAGACAATGTTTATTTCAAACCCGCACCCAATTATCCGACTGGCGATGATGATAATACCGTCAACATTACCGTGGCGGGGAAAGTGACTGATATCACGCAATTTGATGATACCAATGCCAATGCGTTGGGAGTAGTCAATACCGATGCTGATAAACCATTTACCACACAAGTAAGTTTTGATGTGACGCCAGTGGTAGACGACGTCATTATTTCCAGTGGTGGTAGCAGGGATATTGAAGTGCATGGATTGGAAGATAAGTGGATTGTCCTTTCTAAACCGGGTTCTGAATTTACCGTTGATCTGACCGATACAGATGGCTCTGAGGTATTTGTGTCGATCAAGCTTACTGGGGTGCCAACGGATTTTGTCGTGAGTTCTCTCTCTTCTGACTATACCGTGAAAAATAATGGTGGTGGTGAGTGGAGCATTCAGATTAACAACCTAGCACAAACCTCGATCAATTTATCCGATATTGCGATGAAACCTGCGAAGAACTTCAGTGGCGAAGTGGAAATCGGCATCAAGGTCTTTACCCAAGAATCCTTGCTTGGTGTGCCTGTAGAGCATAACGGCAGCTTTAGATTGGATATTGCGCCCGTTGGGGATGTGGTGGATGTTGAACCAGTGACTAACGGCGCTGGCGATGAAGGCGTTGACATTGAAATTGATATCAACGCGCAAATTATCGATAAAGCCGATTCCATTGCAGCCGGTGCGAACCATAGTGAAAACTCGCCAGAAACGTTGCGAATTGAAGTTTCCGGGGTGCCAGATGGAGCAAGTATTGCATTGCCTGATGGTACGCTGGGGGCTTACATCGGTGGTGGCGTATGGCTGTTGAATGCCGATGCGCAAAGCTTAGATAAACTGATTTTTAATTCTGGTGATTGGCATAAGGACACTTGGGCGGGAGATCTGACGATTAAAGTACAGTCGGTCGATACAGGGCTGGACGGTACGGAACATTTGGGGCCTGCGCGTGAGTTTACTGTTTTAGTTGATGTTCAGGCGGTCAATGATGCGCCCACCATTGATAGTGCTACGGTCACCACAACGATTGATGAAGAGGCGGGGCAAAAGGTCACCGGTTTGAGTGTGAGTGATATCGATTATGCAGGCTCACATGCCAACGACCCCATGACGGTGATTTTGAGCGTGAGCGAAGGTTTGCTCAGTGCCGTGATCCCCGCGTTAAGTTCTGTCACGCAGAGCACCAATTTGGCTGGAGAACTTGTCCTACAAGGCACGTTATCGGATATCAACGCACTACTTAATAGCAGCGATCCCGCCAGTGGCGTTTTTGTTGATGCCACCGCGATTGGTAGTGACCATATTGATCTGACAATTAAGGCCAATGATGGTGGTGTTTATGCCGACAATGTTTCTGGTATGGCGTTAGAAGAGACAGAAACCGTCAGTATTGCGGTGACGCCCAAAGCCAATACGCCGATATTAACCCTTGATCCGAGCTTTAATTATATGAAGCAGACGTATGTTAGCCAAAGTATCAGCGCTCAAGGTATTGCATTGCTGGGGGTAATCGCGGCATTAACGGATAGCCATGAAGTGTTGTCATTGGAGATCGACAGTCTGCCAAGTGGCGCTACGCTTTCTAGTAGCTCGGGCAGTGTGACTGAGCAAAACGGGGTGTGGATTGTTTCCGCTGATGCTATCGACGGATTACAGGTTAGCGGGCTCGATTTAGGGCAACACACTCTGTCGGTAGCGGCTATCTCAACAGAAACGGATGGTAGCCGTGCAGCCTCTGCATCAATTGATATTGCGATTGAAGTATTGCCTGACGGCAGCACGATTGATCAATCAACGAACGGGGATGATGCGCAATTGCTCGCCGGTAATGTTGGAGCGCAGTTGCTAGGAGGCAGTGGTCATGATCACCTTGAAGGTGGCGATGGTGATGACTCCTTAGTGGGTGGTGGCGGAAATGATACCTTGATTGGCGGGCTTGGTGCCGACATCTTAACCGGGGGAAGTGGCGCTGACATATTTAAATGGACGCTCGATACTGTTGATGAGCAAACCGACACTATCACTGATTTCAACGCTGGTGAAGGTGATGTGATCGATCTCACTGATGTTGTGGCCGATTTACATTTGCCCATGGATCAACTGCTCGTTTCGCTACACACTTCTCATCAGATAGAAGCGAAAGTGATGACCAACACGACGGATGTGGAATTGGAAATTCTGACGGACAATAACGTACATCAAACCATTGTGGTGCAAGATCTTGCCAGCCAATTCAATTTTGATGGCATGGCGTCGATTGACATTGTTGGTTTCTTATTGGACAACAACATTATCAAGCATGACGTTTAAATAAAGAAAAGGGCAGTTAAATAAAGAAAAAGTGCACCCAACGGCTTCAGGCTCAGTTGGGTGCACTTTTTTATTTAGCAGTAAACACACCCCAGCGCTGTATCAGTCTGGGGCATTTACAGTGGGTTAACCAATGATGATTTGGCTCAGCACATAACCTAAACAGCACGCACTCACGACGCCAATTAAACCGACGGACATGAACGAGTGGTTGAAGTAGTACTTACCGATTTTGGTGGTTCCTGTGGTATCAAAGTTGACCGTTGCAATATCTGACGGATAGTTTGGAATGAAGAAGTATCCGTACAGTGCGGGCATTAATCCCACCAGTAGCGCAGGTTCTAAACCTAGCCCGAGGCCTACAGGTAGCATCATTACCGCTACTGCGGCTTGTGAGTTCACCACAACAGAAACAATGAATAGTGCAAGCGCGAAGGTCCAGTGATGGTCGGTAACCATCTCAACAATGCCTGATTTAAACTGCGGCATCGCGTATTGGAAATAGGTATCCGACATCCAAGCGATACCGAAGATGGCAATTGCCGCCACCATACCTGATTTGAATACCACACCGTTTGGTACATCTCGTGGGTCGGTTTTGGTTGCCAGTAAAATGATACCGCCAAAGCAGAGCATCATCATCTGGATAACCACCGCCATACTGATCGGTTTACTGCCTTCAACAATAGTGCGTGTTTCTGGCACCATCGCTAGCACGACTATGGTTAATATCGCACCAATGAAAATCAACACAGAATTACGCGCTGCCGCGGGTAACGTTTCATTCAGCGTTGTCGCGGTTGTGTTTAGGATTTTCTCTTTCCACACTGGATCTTGCAGACGTTCTTGATACTCAGGATCATCATCTAGTTCTTTCCCGCGGCGCAAGCTGTACAAAGACATCAACAGCGTACCGAATAAGGTCGCAGGTACAGTGACCAGCAAAATAGAGAGCAAGGTGATCTCGTGTTGAATATTCGACAATTGAGCAAGGTAGTAGACAACGGCCGCTGAGATTGGGGAAGCGGTAATCGCGATTTGCGAAGCAACAGAAGACGCAGCCATTGGACGTTCAGGGCGGATCCCATTTTTCAATGCCACATCACCAATGATCGGCATGATGGAATACACCGCATGGCCAGTACCCAGCATAAACGTCATTGCGTAAGTGACGAACGGTGCAATCAAAGTGACATTTTTCGGGTTCTTACGCAGTAAACGTTCTGCCACTTGCAGCATGTATTTCAATCCGCCAGCCGCTTCGAGTATTGAAGCACAGGTGACAACGGCAAGAATGATCAACATGACGGTGATCGGTGGTGATGTGGGTGGCATTTTGAAGACAAAAACTTCAATGACCAAGCCAATACCAGAAACCACACCAAGGCCAATACCACCGTAGCGTGAGCCTATATAGAGCATTAATAGCAGGAATAAAAATTCCAAATACAACATATCTGTTTCCTATCCAAAGGTGTTAATGAAAATATTGTCTAACGTAACGTTAAAAAAAGATGAAACCTTGTTCACACAACCATTTACCCTATAAATGAAACGACATTAATCAGAGATTGCTCACGCATTTTATTCAATAAGTAATGAATATGAATAAACAAATGTAACCATTTTGTTGTGCTACAGGTGAGCTAGCGTTAATGATGAAGCTTATTTTCTCGCCGCGTAGGCTGTTTGCCGATCGCTAACCTTAATTTAAGATAGCACAAAGGGTACTGAGCTATTGGCCTTTGGGCGTTGGAATGAAATGCATATGAGAAAACTCATCGTCCATTTGGTAGTGCGTAAACCCAAATCGCTGATACAAAGCACCGACGGGGCTACCTTGCAAATAACAGAGCTTACATGGGTATTGAGTCAGATTGGCTTGGTTGACGACCAGTTGTAACACTTGGCTACCCACCCCTCTGTTTTGAAAATCTGGCAGAATAAAAAAGCGTGAGAAGTAGAGCGTTTCATGCTTGCTCTGCAGTAAATAAGTGCCAATCGGTTGGCCATCAGCGCAGATGATCGTTGGTAGACCAGAATGCCATTCTTGGTGATGCAGCACTTGCTGCAACTCTTCATCCCAGCCAAATATCGCCGTAATAGCATCCATTTCTGCGACTTTTTTTAGATCAAAAGCAAATTGATAATCGCTGTCACTTGCGGGGCGAAAGGTTACCTTCATACGTTTATCTTTTTGTTTAATACGTTGCTTACCAAGATATCAATCGTCGGCGTATTCATGGGCAATCGAAATAAAGCGTTCTTCTATTGCCAAGAAGGCATCAATGACTTCAGGGTCAAAATGGCTTCCTCTTCCGTCCAAAATAATCCCTTTCGCATCGGCGTGAGGCATCGGCTCCTTATAGATGCGTCGGCAAATCAGAGCGTCATAAACATCAGCGACAGCCATTAACCGTGCGCTGAATGGTATAGCATCACCTTGTAAACCGTTAGGATAGCCAGAGCCATCCCATTTTTCATGGTGCCCATGGGCGATCTCTTTCGCCATAGCGATAAGGTCATTTTTCGCGCCTGACATCTTTTCCGCTTTTTCTAGCGCACGTAGCCCTAAGCTGGCATGGCCTTTCATGATCTCAAACTCATCACTGTCCAGTTTTCCTGGTTTTAATAGTATGTTGTCGGCGATGCCCACTTTACCAATATCGTGTAAAGGGGCGGCTTTAAAGTAGGTATTAATAACATTCGGCGTTAGCTTTTGTTGATATTTTGGCAGCTTAGCCAGTTGCTCGGCTAACGCTTTGACGTAATGTTGTGTTCGCAGGATATGGTTACCCGTATCCGGGTCTCTGGTTTCAGCGAGGCTGGCGAGAGCATACACGACCGCGTCTTGCATTTTATCCAATTCATTTGAACGTTTGATCACCTCTTTTTCCAAGTAGCCATTTTGGTTCTTCAGTATGTCTTTTGAGATCTTGTTTTGCAGGTGAGTATCTACTCTGGCTCTTAGCAACGGTACGCTTACGGGTTTGTATACATAGTCAACCGCACCTAACTCAAAGCCTAGTTTTTGATCTTCAGGGTTATCTTTTGCGGTCAGAAAAATCACAGGGATGTCTTGGGTGTTAGGGTTTGCCATGATCTTTTGTATGACTTCAAAACCTGACATTTCCGGCATAACAATATCGAGCAACACTAGGTCAATAGAAAACTTGTCTAAGATACTGAGCGCCATCGGGCCTGATTTAGCGGCCTTGACATGATATCGGTTAGCCAACCCCTGTGACATAAATGCAAGGTTATCTGGCGAATCATCGACGATTAACACGGTACAATTGTCCAAGTTTTCGATGGGCATGAGTCTTTCCTAATAAAAAATAGCAATTGAGCGGCGAAGGTTGGGTTTAAGTCTAAACTTATCAATAACTATAGCTAATCTCAGCGTTAGTAGAGTGAGAAAATTATTAAGAAGGCGCTTCACATGCGATCCATCCGAACTTTATTCACCGTCTTATTTATTGCTATGGGATTATGTTCCATTGCGATGTTTAGTATCACAGACAAAGTAGCCGCTCTGAGAACTGAGAGCCGACAACTGAACGACGAACTTTACCGTTTCTATCGTCTGTCACAAGAGTTGAAGCAGAGCTCAGATCACTTAACCAAATTTGCCCGAGCCTACGCTTCGACTGGCGATGAAAAGTGGCTCAACCTTTTTAATTATGTGCTGAGCGTCAGAAATGGTTCTGTGCCTTTACCGAAAGGGAATGAGTACGAATTTTGGGATGTCGTTGCACAAAACAAACTACTTGCCCGCTCACTGGGTGGCGCACCAGACAACCCTTCGTTACTCGATAGAATGCGTCTTTCGGGCATTGAATCGGTGGAGTTTTTGGAGCTCAAAAATGCGCTTACTTTGTCTGATTCACTGGTGTCACTCGAAAGAGAAGCCTTCATGGCCATCAAAGGATGGAAAAAGAATAGCCAAGGCGAATTTGTCGACACAGGTGAGCCGGATCTGGAATTGGCTCGGGCTATTCTCTATGGTGACCAATACTTCGCGGAAAAGGCGAAAATTATGCAGGCGATTGGTTCTGCGCATCAATCGATAATGCAACGCATGGAGCAAAACATTCAACGTGCCGATAGCGAAGCGCTGCGTTATGAATGGATAAACTTGGCGTTAGTATTAACCTTACTCAGCGTGATCATCGCCTCCTTTGTTCTGCTGTGGCGTCTTTACATCAATCCGTTAAGTCAGCTACTCAAAACGGTTGTGACTCAAGTCAAACGGGAAGATTACGCTTTTACGATCACTCAAACCGCCTATGCAGAGCTGCAACATTTTATCGACAGTTTGAATGTGGTGTTTCATCATATCGCTGAGCAGCTTAGCCAAAATACTTTACTTAAAGATTTCAATATCATCCTGCGCAAAAACGATTCTACGGACCGTTTGTGTAATGAAGTTACGCAATTCTTACTGCATCAATTTCCTTTGGAAATGGTTGGCATGTACATCTATCAAGAGGGCGTATTAAAACGAGTGGCTGGGGTGGGTTATGGTGAGCATTCGGCCAGAGAATACACCGATCCATCCTCGACGCAGCTCAGCGTGTTGCTCAGTGGTCAGCCCTATGCGATGAAAGCACTCGATGGCAACTGTCACATTGAATTTAACGGTGGCAAGTTAGTCATTAACGAAGTGTATTATTTGCCGCTGCACGTCAATCAGCATCCTGTCGCTTTACTAGAGCTGGGTACTATCGGGTCGTTGTCGAGTTTGCAATTTCAGTGGTTATCGCAAATGTTGGATGACTTATCGGTCAGTATTCAGTTGAGCCAAAACATTGAAATTCAGCGACGAGCCGAGCAGAAAGTACTCGAACAATCTCAACTGAATCAAGAGATCCTCGATGCGACGCCGAACCCCATGTATTGCTTGTCGGCCTCGGGTACGTATCTCACCATTAACGCTAAGTTTATGGATTTAGTTGGCCTGTCGGCCGAGCAAATTATCGGTAAATCGCCGCAAGATATCTTTCAAAATGAAACGGCGACCATTTTTGCCCAAGTACATAAAAGGCTTGGAGAGGAGCAGTCTTCGCAAGATTACGAATTGTCTCTCTATGACGCTTCGCACCACAAAAGAGAGATGTTGGTATACGAAGCTTCTTTCCAAAATAATCGTGGTGAAGTTTCTGGAATTGTCGGAATTTTGCTTGATTTAACCGATCGCAAGCAGATGGAAGAGCAATTAAGAGAAGCTAAAGAGACCGCGGATGCCATGAGCCAAGCCAAAGGCGATTTCCTCGCGAACATGAGCCACGAGATCCGTACACCAATGAATGCCATTTTGGGCATGGCCCATCTAGCGCTCAATACCGAGCTCAATCCTACGCAACAAAAATACATTTCACGGATTAATGAATCGGCGAAAAACTTGCTTGGCATCATTAACGACATTTTGGATTTTTCCAAAATAGAGGCGGGCAAGCTGAATGTTGAGCACATTGATTTTAGCCTTGATGAGGTATTGGATAACCTCACCACCTTGATTTCGCTAAAAGCCCAAGAGAAAAACATCGAGTTTTTATTAGATATCGACCCACATATTCCTGTGGGCTTGGTGGGCGACCCGCTGCGTTTGGGGCAAGTTCTCGTTAACTTATGTGGCAATGCGGTGAAATTTACCGAACAAGGGGAGATCATCGTTTCGGCGCGAGTCGTGGGGCAAAACGACGCTAACGTGACCTTGAAATTTACCGTTTCTGATACAGGTATTGGCATTGCTGAATCTAACGTAGCCACTCTATTCTCTGCATTTTCTCAAGCTGATAATAGCATTACTCGCCAATATGGAGGCACGGGCTTGGGGCTTAGCATCAGTAAACAGCTAGTCGGATTGATGGGGGGCGACATTCAAGTTCGCAGTGAAGAAGGGTCAGGATCCACCTTTGAATTCACGGTTGAGTGTGGGCTGCAAGAAGCCAAAATGCGCGATATCGCTAAGCCACTCAGCGCTCTAGCAGGCAAACGTGCGTTGGTAGTCGATGATAATGACTCGGCACGCAATATTTTAATGACCTTGCTCAATGCGATGCATTTTGAAGCGAAGTCAGTCAGTAACGGTTTTGAGGCGCTCGATGAAATCCGCAATACGCATTTTGATATGCTGTTTATTGATTGGAATATGCCGGGTATGAATGGCATAGAGTTGCTGCAGAGAATGAAACCATTGGGTGTTTTTGATAACACCAAACGATTCCTCGTCACGGCTTACGGCCGAGAAATCTCCTTGGTGGGAGAAAACAGTAAATTAGTCGATGCCTTGATTGTGAAACCTGTGAACCCATCAAATCTCCTTGATGCCATTATGGACAGCTACGGCATCGAGCAATTAAGGCAGAGCCATGAGTATCTTGATCATGATACAAGGCCAACATTTATTGGGCAAAAAGTGCTTTTGGTAGAAGATAACGAAGTGAACCAGGAGGTGGCTTTCGGCCTGTTAGAAAGTACTCAATTGAGCATTGTTCTTGCTAATAATGGACAAGAAGCTTTGACGAAATTGCAGCAAGAAGCTTTTGATTTAGTGCTGATGGATATGCAGATGCCCATTATGGATGGTATCAGTGCGACGAAAGAGATCCGCCAACATGAGGAGTGGAAAACGCTACCGATTGTTGCAATGACCGCCAATGCGATGTCTTCAGATGTCGAGCACTGTTTAAATGCAGGTATGAATGATCATGTGGCGAAGCCAATTGATGTACAGCGCTTGTACCACGTACTACGCAAATATTTAAAGGCGGATGAAACCACGCCAGTACCCTCTACGGTATTACCGAATCAAGTGAAACCGAGCACTGGCTACCCAGAATTGACGGGTATTGATGTGGAGCAAGCGACTTTCCGAATTGGTGGCAATGCGCAGCGATACTTTGAAATATTGGATCACTTCCTTGCCAGCCAGCAGCAAGAAATAGCCGCATTCCCTAAATTGATTGATAAGGGGCTGTGGGAAGAGGCAGAGCGAGTGATGCACACCCTAAAAGGTTCAGCGGCCAATCTAGGGATTGAGCCTATTGCGCAGCTAGCCAACGAGATGGAAGGGGTTGTGCAGCGACATACGAAACCCGCCATTCAAGATCTCAACACGGTATCAAAGTTGATGTCTACTTTGTTGGATGAGCTAAGAGATTGGGAGCAGACACAATTACATCCGCAGCAAGAGCACCGTGATATTGCGTTGCTCTACCAACAATTAGTGCAATGTGTTGAAAACTACGATGCTGATGCGATTCATATGATCCACCAAATTAAACAATGCAATTTATGGTCTGACGAGCAAAAGAAAAGTTTGATGCATGCGATTGAAGATTTTGATTTTGAAGCGGCTAAAGAGGTATTGGCTCAGTTGCCAGTACCGACTGAAAAAATAAGTTGAAGTATGATGGTGCTTAAAATTGATGCAATAATTGTGGCGTAAAATTCGACATTTTGGCCATTCTCATCCTATGCTAAAAGCAATAATAATAATGAATAAACAGAAATAATTTCGTTGATAAATGAAGAAGGATACTTTTATGAATATCAACAACACCATGAAGCTCGTGTTTGCTGTCATCGGTATTGGTATTGTCATTAGTGTTGTGACGGTATTGCAGCTCAATGGGCTGATGCAACAAGTTGATAATATGGCTCAAGTTCGTTATCAATCTTACCAAGCGGCCGATGAGCTTCGTCAAAGCTCTGATGACTTAACTCGGTTAGGCCGGACTTATGTGGTCAGTGGCGATGAAAAATACGAAAAAATGTACATGGATATTCTTGATATTCGTAATGGTAAGAAACCTCGCCCGCAGAACTACCACACGATATATTGGGACCTTGTGCTGCAATATGGACAAAAGCCTAAAGCAGACGGTAAGAATATCTCTCTCAACCAAATGATGACGGATCTTGGTTTTACTCAGCAAGAGTTTAGTTTGCTCAAAGAAGCTCAAGCTAATTCAGATGGCTTAGTGAACATGGAAGTCAAAGCGATGAATGCTGTTAAGGGGCTTTATCCTGATAGCAATGGCAACTACACCGTTAGAAAAGAGCCAGACCGTAATATGGCGATTTCTCTCTTACACAGTAATGAATACCATCAAGAGAAAGCCAAAATCATGGCTCCGATCGATAAGTTCTTTATTGAATTAGAAAATCGAACCAATAAACAATTCATGGATGCGGCGCAGAAAGTAAAAAGTACGGTATTGGTTGGAAATATCTCCTTAATTAGTGTTTTTATTATTGCCATTATTGGGTATGCCATTGTTAACCGAAAAGTAGTGAAGCCGATTGATACCATGGCTAAATTGCTACAACAAGTAGACAAAAATTCTGATTTGACTTTGCGAGTTGACGATAACAGTCACAACGAACTGGGTATAATCGGCGGCACCATTAATAAGGTGCTTGGTAGTTATGCCACCACCATTAGCAAAATAAACCAGGTAAACCACACCATTTCGGCCATCTCTGAAACGATAAGCGATGTCACCAAACAAAACGTCAAAGTGGCGAATCAGCAAAATCAAGAACTTGAAATGGCGGCGACGGCGATGGAAGAGATGACATCGGCGCTCTCTAGCGTGGCGGAAAGCACCACCATGGCAGAAGAGTATGCGGGCAGCGCGGAAAAAGAAGCCAGTACCAGTAAACAGGTCTTTGATAAAACGACCCATGAATTCGGTGAATTAGAGGGTGAATTTACCAAAACATCCGAGATCATCCAGCAACTTGCGAATGAGTCTAATAACGTTGGTAATGTGCTTGATGTGATTAAAGCGATTGCTGAACAAACCAACCTACTGGCGTTGAACGCGGCGATAGAGGCTGCTCGTGCGGGTGAGCAAGGTCGCGGTTTTGCGGTGGTAGCGGATGAAGTACGCTCACTTGCCCAACGAACTCAACAATCGACGGGTGAGATCGAGAGCATGATTTCGATGCTGCAAGAGAAAGCAGAACAATCGACCAAAACGATCCGGGTGAGTGCTGATAAAATGCAGTCAACGCGCTCTAATATGTCGGTGGCGAACGAAGCGCTTGGTACCATCCAAGGATCGGCGATTGAGATCCATAAATTGAATACGTCGATATCGGCTGCGACAGAAGAGCAATTGGCTGTGAGCGACGAAATTTCCAGCAATCTCAGTAACATTAAAGCCCTTTCGGGTGATATGAACGTTGCCATCAATCAACTCGGGCCTGTCGTTGTTGATTTGCAACGTAATGTCGATGAGTTAAATAGCGCGATTAAGCACATCCGCACTTAAATTTAATATCCTCTCCTTGCTATTTTTTAGGCTCTCTATACTGAGAGCCTTTTATTTCGGCAAAATTTTTTATTTGCAGAATGATGCCCACTTAAGTGGTCACGGCAATACCGCAAGGTAAGCGATAAGTTAAAGCTCTTGCTTCGGCTGACTTTTTCTTGCCAAACGTTGCCAAGGTAAAGAGAGCAAAATGAAGATAGTCAGAGCATACAGCATTGACCAGCCTAAGCAGATAAATACCGCAGTGCAGAGGATCAACGAAATCGCCGCCAACAGTTTGTTGATGCCACTGAGCAATTTATAAGCGGCGAACATCGCTAACAGATAAACTAAGACAAAGATTCCATTCGCAAGTTTTAGGAAAAATTCCAGATTAAGACCAGACCATTCACCAAGCAGGCAAGAAGCCATTAATACAACTCCAACAGCAATGGTTGCATTGGCTGGGACGCCGCGGATTGAAATTCTGGCGATTGCGCTTTCTGGTCGATATTGCCTTGCTTGTGCCCACACCATGCGAGATAAGCTTTGCGTGTATAAATTGATGCTCGCAAAGCATGCAAAAAAGCCGATAAGGCTTATCACCGTTGCCAAACTGCTACCAAAAATTTGTTCGCTCAGCCAAGGAATGGAGGTGCTATCAAATTCTGCGCTGCCATACGCACCAAATTTAAGGATGACCACCGAGCATGCCCAATAGGTGATTCCAGCCACAAAGCAGCCGACAATGATCGCGATCGGAAAATCGCGCTGTGGGTTTTTAAACTCTTCTCCCATATGAGCGAACGCTTCAATCCCGACGAAACACCAGAACATCACTCCGAGTGCGGCGCCAATCGGCCAAATACTGTCCGTGCTGAGTGCGGGCATGGTTAAATCTGCAGCACCAACATCGCCTATCCAGAAAAAAGCACCAACTAATACGAAAATGCTCAGCGCAATAACGGTTTGTAACTGCCCGGAAGATTTGGTGCCCGCCAAATTGACCGCAATCAGCAACAGTACGGTTAATACTTGCGCCATCATCGCCGAGTTCAGTGGCGCAGGGAGGAGTTGTTGAGCAAAGCCTGCCGCCAATGCGACAGCGGCCGGAACGCCGACAGGGATCACGCTGACAAAAAGCCAAGCAACCGAGCGTTCCAACTTAGCGTTAAAAGCTTGGCGGACAAAGTAGGCGGTTCCGCCGGCGTTAGGGTAACGCTTACCCAGAGCGGCAAACGTCAGTGCAATCGGGCAAATCGCCACAAACAGCAGTAGCCATGCCCACAGTGAGAGCTCACCTGCAATACCAGCGGCAATCGCTGGGATCATAAATAACCCTGTTCCCATTAAAGTGGTGGAAAGTTGTCCAATACCAGACAGCAAGGTGATCTCTTGTTTTAACTTATTCACGGCTTCCGTTCCCAAATATCGTTCTGGCGGTTAGCATACGCTGAAGCGAAATAATATGCATCTATCTCAGTTTGCCTATGCCCATTGGGTGCAGCGGCTAACCTGCAATATCAGGCCGTTTGGGCAGCGCCACATTCAGGTAGCGTTATGCGAGTCATTTCGTTATCGTCATTACCTTAAATCACCGAAACAACAGCGAGAAATCCATGACATTCACCGTTTGGTTATCACTATTTACCATTTGTATTTTAGGCGCGATGTCGCCAGGGCCAAGCCTAGCTATGGTGGCCAAACACAGCCTCGCTGGTGGGCGTAAAAATGGGTTTGCAACGGCGTGGGCGCACGCATTTGGTATTGGTGTCTATGCCTTCATTACCTTAATTGGCTTAGCGGTTGTACTGCATCAATCCCCCTTACTGTTTAAGACAGTAGGCTATGCAGGCGCGTTGTATTTGGCCTATTTGGGTATCAATGCATTACGTTCAAAAGGGGGCGTGGCGGCTAAATTAGAATCGGGTGAGACGGTCAGTGTGTGGCAGTCGGCTAAAGAGGGATTATTGATTTCTCTGCTTAGTCCTAAAATCGCGCTATTTTTCATCGCGTTATTCAGTCAATTTGTCGCCATCGGCAACGAACTGAGTAGCAAAGCTATTATTGTGTTAACACCATTTTTAGTGGATGGGCTTTGGTATACGTTCATCACCTTAATTCTTTCTAGCCCAATATTACTCGATAAACTGCGCGCGCGTGCCGTATTGATTGACCGTTTGTCGGGCGTAGTACTGATTGCGCTTGCCATCCGTGTCGTCATGACTCTTTAGCTAATACCAAAAAAGCGGGAGGAAATGCCTCCCACTTCTAATGAGTTTCGCCGTGCCAATGAAAGAGGGCGAATAGGGTTTTCATCGATAGTGTGCTTGAGTTTTTTCTTCATATTCACCTTCAATAACGTAGCCGCTTTTTGACGTAAAGGTGTGGCGCTTGAGCTGCTTTTCTATACGTTTGCCAGTGATGATCGCTGCAATAGCGAGAGGAATGGCGAGCAGCAAACTCAGCATCAACGCGAAAAACCCTACAACCAGCGCAAATGTAGTCACAATAAATCTATTCATAACCTGTACCTCTTTCTGAATTGAAGCTAGGTTAACGCAGCCAAGATGAATCCAACATGAATGTTGTGTCTCTAATTTTTGGAGTTGTATGGACGACGTTGATTCCCCCAATAATATTGGGACTCTGACAGGTAGTTCAAATTTTGAGTCATTTTGACACCTTGGTGTCTTTATTTGTTATTTTTTTGCAGTCAAATTGACATTGTTGTTGTATGGTTTTTTATTTATTCTTTTTAAAAACAAGTGGTTATATGTTGGCATGTGTTATGCCCTAAAGGCTTCGGATAATAAGCGTGATCGACACGCCTCAAATAACTGGAGCTAAAATAATGTTCTGTATTCAATGTGAACAAACCATTCAAACCCCTGTGGCAAAAGGTTGTGCCTACTCTCAAGGCATGTGCGGTAAAACGGCTGAAGTTTCAGACTTACAAGATGTATTAGTGTATTCATTACAGGGCGTCTCTTTTTGGGCCAATTTAGGTCGAGCGTGTGGTGTGATCGATCAAGAAATTGATCAATGGGCTCCCAGAGCCTTCTTTGCCACGTTAACCAATGTCAATTTCGATCCTGAACGTATCCTTGAACTCGTTCAAGACTCCACGCAGTACCGTCAACGTTTGGAAGAAAACGTGAGAGCGGCTGCGGTACTTATCGGATTTGAATTGCCAGAGTTGTCGGCCGCTGCGAGATTTGAGTTACCACAAACCAAAGAAGCGTTGTTAGCATTCGCACCGATAGCAGCCGTTAACCGTGGGCGTGAAAGCCTACATGAAGATGTGATTGGCTTGCGTTTGCTTTGTTTATATGGGTTAAAGGGTGCGGCGGCTTACTTAGAACATGCTCGCGTTTTAGGCCAAAGTGATCAAGCCGTGTACGCTGAATACCACCAAATTATGGCTTGGCTTGGCACTGATCCAACTGACCTGCAAGCGTTACTCGATACGGCAATGCAAATTGGTATGGTCAATTACCGCATTATGGAGATGTTAGATACGGGTGAAACCGAAACCTTTGGCCACCCTGAACCTACGAGCGTCAATGTGAAAACGGTGGCGGGTAAGTGCATCTTGGTTTCAGGCCATGACTTGCATGATCTGGAAAAAATTCTGCAACAGACTCAGGGTAAAGGCATTAATGTCTATACCAATGGTGAGATGTTGCCTGCTCACGCTTACCCGCAGCTAAAGAAATATCCGCATCTTGTGGGCAACTATGGTAGTGCTTGGCAAAATCAGCAAAAAGAGTTTGCTAACTTCCCCGGTGCAATCGTGATGACATCAAACTGCTTGCTCAACCCGAATGTAGGGCAGTATGCCGACCGCCTATTTACCCGCAGTATTGTCGGCTGGCCGGGTGTGGCACACGTTGAAGGTGACGATTTCAGTGAAGTGATCGAGTGCGCGTTAGCCCAGCCCGGTTTTAAACACGATGAAATAGAGCAACATATTACGGTTGGTTTTGGTCGTAATGCATTGATGGCGGCCGCGCCAGCCATGATTGAACAAGTCAAACAGGGCCACATCAAACACTTCTTCCTTGTAGGAGGTTGTGATGGTGATAAATCTGAACGCAGTTACTACACTGATTTCACGACGCAAGCGCCGGAAGATAGCCTCATTTTAACGTTGGCGTGTGGCAAATTCCGCTTCAATAAAAATCAGTTTGGTGACATCAATGGCATACCGCGTCTATTAGATGTTGGCCAATGTAACGATGCGTATTCAGCGATTCAACTGGCACTCGCACTGGCCAGTGAGTTTGATTGTGGTGTGAATGATCTCCCACTGACATTGGTTCTTTCTTGGTTTGAACAAAAGGCGATTGTTATTCTACTGACGCTACTCGCGTTAGGTGTGAAAGGAATTTATACCGGCCCAACCGCACCAGCATTCCTCACCGAAAACTTGATGAAGATTTTGCAACAAGAGTTCGATCTACGAGGAATTACTACTGCTGAGAATGATTTAAAAACAATTTTGGCTGCGTAATCGTCAGCATTAGGCTCTGCGTGTTCAGAGCCTAATGCCGCTTAAGATGTTTGAATAAAGCATGATTTGAAAAAAGTATTGTATGAGGGATGGGTATGTCAGCTTGGGCTTACCAAGATGTGCTTGAATTAAGTTGCCGCCAAAAATGGGCAGAAACCGAGGAAAGCGTCAGTTTTGAACTGGCCTCGAAAGAAGAGAGCGCCTTTCATTTTAAACCGGGTCAATTTGCAACTTTAGGCTTTGAATTACCAGAAGGCGTGGCGTTTCGTGCTTACTCCATCAGTTCAATGCCACAGCAAAACTTTCTGCGCTTTACGGTTAAACGAGTAGTAGGCGGAAAGGTTTCAAACCATATTGTCGATGCATTGAGTGTTGGCGATACAGTCTCGGTGCTACAACCGCAGGGTGCATTTAACAGTGTAGATTGCGCGCCGAAACGAAAAGTGACACTGATCAGTGCGGGTTGTGGTGTTACCCCTGTGATGGCTATGGCGCAACAATGGCTGCGACAAGGCGACATTGAGATCGATTTTATTCATGTCGCCAAAAGTGTTTCCGACACCATTTATTACGCAGAGCTGCAACAACTGGCACAATGTTATCCGCAGTTTCATTTAAAACTTCTGCTCAAAGAGACGAAGGGCAGCTCGCATCAACAAGGGCGGCTGAGTCAGGCTTGGTTGGTCCGATTGTGCCCTGATATTGCCGAGCGCAGTGTGTATCTGTGCGGTCCCGTTGGTTTTATGCAAGATGTTAAAAGCTACCTACAACAGCTTAATTTTGATATGGCACACTTCTTTGAAGAGAGTTTTACGCCATCAGTGTATGAAAGCGAAGTGAGCCACCACAAACAAGAGAGCTCAGATCAAGACGAGATTGAGCCTCAGGAGGTGACAGTCAGTACGCCAGCGTTTGCATCATCCGTGACCGTGAAAAAGGGCAGTTTACTGCTCGATGCGTTAGAGAAAGGTAACGTACCAGTGATTGCGGCTTGCCGAAGTGGGATATGCGGATCGTGCAAATGCAAAGTGAAGGTGGGTATGGTCGAGCGTTTGAGCACCGAAACATTGAGTGCACAAGAGATTGAACAAGGCTATGCCTTAGCGTGTTCGAGCAGATTAGTTTCGGACGTTGAAGTCTCATTGAACTGATCACTTCATAAAAAAGCCGCCTTATATCAAAAGGCGGCAAGCAGGGGGAGGTGAGATAAACACTCACTATTATTATGTTGTGGAGATAAAAACAATATTAAGCCGGTTACTGGGCGGTAGTTGGGAAAGTTCGGTAACGAACGCCCATCATCTGCTCCATACAATGTACAACTTGGCCGCTGTAGCCAAATTCATTGTCATACCAAATGTAGAGTACGCAACGGTTATCTTGAGCGATCGTCGCTGCGCCATCAACTACGCCAGCATGGCGAGAGCCAACCAAATCACTGGAGACAATTTCTGTTGAGTCGGTGTAATCAATTTGTGCTGAAAGTGGCGAGCTAAGCGCTATTTCACGTAAATACGCGTTAAGATCTTGCTTATTCACTGCATTGGCTAAGTTGAGGTTAGCCACGGCCATCGACACGTTTGGCGTGGGGACACGAATCGCATTACCGGTTAACTTACCAGCGAGTTCAGGTAACGCTTTGGCAACTGCCTTGGCGGCACCCGTTGAGGTTAACACCATGTTGAGCGATGCGCTGCGGCCACGTCGTTCACCTGAATGGAAATTGTCGATAAGGTTTTGGTCATTGGTAAAGGAGTGCACCGTTTCGATATGGCCAGAAAGTACGCCATATTGATCATGAACTGCTTTCAATACCGGTGTGATAGCGTTGGTGGTGCAACTGGCGGCTGAGATAATGGTGTCTTCGGGCTGAATATCAGCGTGGTTTACGCCGAACACGATATTTTTAATCTCACCTTTGCCGGGTGCTGTCAGCAGCACTTTACTCACACCTTGGCAGCTCAAGTGTTGACTAAGCCCTTCGCTATCACGCCAAACACCAGTATTGTCGACCACTAACGCGTTATGAATACCATAGTGTGAATAATCAACCTCTTGTGGCTTATTGGCGTAGATGATTTGGATATAATTGCCGTTGGCAATAATGGCCTTGCGAGCCTCATCGATGATGATGCTGCCGTTAAACTGACCATGAACTGAGTCACGGCGTAGCAAGCTTGCCCGTTTTTCTAAATCTCCTGCTTTACCCCCACGAACGACAATCGCTCGCAAGCGCAGTGGATAGCCCGGGCCACTTTTTTCTATCAAAAGACGAGTCAGCAAGCGACCAATACGGCCAAAACCGTACAGCACCACATCCTTAGGTTCACTGAGTGTTTCACCATTCAACGCACCATTAAGCGCCGTTAGCAGGTAATCCTCAAGGCCATGTTCATCATCATGTTGTTGCCAAAATTGATGAGCAAGTTGGCCAATGTCGATACGACATGGCGACAGAGCAAGCGTGGTCAGTTTTTGTAAAATCGGCATCGTTTGCTGGGTTGAAAGCGCCTCACCTGTGTAGCGACGAACAACACGATGTGCCTTGATGATATCAATGGTGGTGGCGTTGATGAGTGTTTTTCCAAATAAAACCACTTCAACACCTTGTTGGCGATAAAGCTGACCGATGAGGGGAGACATAGATTCAGCAATCGTTTGGCTGGCTTGCCAGTCTGAGAGATGTTTCTCTGGGCTCATATTGACTTGGGACCTTTCACGTTATGTTAAGCAGTAATGTTCACAGTGTAGGGCTGGTGAACGCGTATCTTGCACGGTCATCTGTGCTGAGATACAAGTCGATGTTTATTGTTGTTTTTATGTGGCCGGATTGTAAATGTGGAATGGTTATTCTGCTAGCAAAAATAATGGCGACATTTTTTACTGAAAACTAGGTAAAAATCAGCGTATTGAGTGTTTTTTGGCGGTGGTTAGAGATATTGACAAATTCTAAAGTCGCGACTTATTTTGTGATGATAATGGTCTGCTTCAAATATTTGATGCCTGAGGTTTTTCCTTTTTCATAAAAATGAGATTAGATTCAAATTGTTATCTTAAAATGTGGTGAGTTTTTGGTTAATTCACCATCACGCTTATTGGATGAATCGTGACGGGCAACGCTTTCGTTACCGCGCTGGTTTTATCTTAATAAGAGCGCAGACGCATAAAATAGCGTCTACTATTTAACCATTGGCTAGGATGTATTACTTCCAAGGATGATAACAATGGTAATACTTACCCACTTCTCAATTAAGGCACGCTTGTTCTTACTCTGCCTCATACCAACACTGGTTATTCTGGCTGTGGCATGGCGTCTATTCCTCCCATTTGAAAGCCGTTTAGACACATACCATGTGTTGAACCAAAAGATTGGGGCAATCAATCAGGTCACCACCAGTTCTGCCCTTTTTTATACCTTGCTCAGTGCGCAGCTGCGCAGCGAAAATAGCGAGGACTCTCGGCCGCAGCTCAAGCAGGAGTTAGCTGAATCGCTGGATAAAATTGTGCTGGATACAGGTTCTACAAATAGTCATTTTGGGAGTAAAAGCAACCGTACATTGATAGAAAACCGTGTGCTTGACCTTCACCATTTGTTGGATGAGTTGCCGTCGGCCTCACAAAGCGAGACCCTAGAATTAGGCCGCCAAGTATTTAATCTTTTGTATGAAGTGATGGCCGATCTGCAAAAAACCAACAGTTTTCTTGCGCCTGTTGATATCCATACCTTGGATCTGGTGTATAGCGACCTGCATTGGTTTGCATTTTGGGTGCAAAAAGAGGCGTGGTTAATCAAAGAATTAACCATGGATCAAGAGGTGTTTCAATCTCGACAAACAGAATACTTTCAAGCTGTTGAGCGCCAGCAACAATACTTCGAACGTATCATTGATAACGGCGCTCAACTCGAACAACTGGTGCAGTTGTTTACGCAACCTGAATTTCGCCAAGCCGCTTTGATTCGCGAAAAAATCGTTAGTAATGAAGCCGATCCTCAAGCATTAGCTTCTTATGTCAAAAATGTGGAAGAGCGTTACTTGGCGATAGATAAACTGGTGCAAAGTGTCAACCAACACTTATCGGCTCAACTGAATGTGCGTCTCCAGCAAGAAAAAATGGGTATGTTAAGTATATCGGCATCGCTGTTAGCCGTGTTGGCGCTGCTGTTTGTGCTAGGAGCAAGTACCTCATCTCGCATCTCGTCAAAGCTCAAGCGGATCATCAATACCATGAGTCGATTGCGTGAAAAGCAGAACGGCATTGAACAGATCCCGATTGATGGCAAAGATGAGTTTTCCCGTTTTACAATCAATCTCAACCATATTATTGAGAAACAGCAACAGTACGAGAGTGCTTTGGTGGAAACAAAGGAAGCGGCAATTGCCGCTAATCGAGCCAAAAGCGCGTTCTTAGCCAATATGTCGCATGAGATCCGAACGCCTCTTAATGGCATTATCGGTATGACTGAAATATTGTCACGCAGCGAGTTTACGGGGAATGAGCGTGAAATCCTGGCCGATATTGATATCTCTTCGCAAGCGTTGCTGATCTTGATTAACGATATTCTCGATTTATCTAAAATTGAATCAGGCAACTTGGAGCTTGCTCCGCATCGCTTTGAACTCGCTGAATTGGTATACGACACGGTGAACTTGGTGAACGCGAAAGCGTTGAGCCAGCATATCGAGCTTAATATTTATCTCGATCCTGCATTGCCTCGTTTTATCATCGCGGATGAATATCGTCTGAAGCAGGTCTTGATGAACTTGTTGTCCAATGCGGTGAAATTTACCAAAGATGGTTATGTCAACACGGGTTTAACCTTAGAAACGGGCGATATAACCTCGATACGTTTTGCTGTATCCGATACGGGAAGTGGTATCGATAAAGAGATGTTGAACACGATTTTTGATCCCTTTATTCAAGAAGATAGCAGTATTACCCGTCGTTTTGGCGGGACTGGGCTAGGGTTGGCTATCTGCCGTCAATTAGTCGATCTGATGCAGGGTGACATTCATGTACAGTCCACTAAAGGCTTAGGTAGCTGCTTTGAATTTGTCGTTCCGATTGAGGTTGCCGAAGATCAGCCGCAAGTTGAGCCTCTTGCCACGCAGGCGTTGTTAATTACCAATATGTCTAACTACTCATCCGCTATTCGGCGTGAATGCGTTCAATGGGGGATTCAACTCAATGAAGCACGTGATGTTGAACAAGCAGTCAAGAGTGGGCTTAGCGCCGTATGTATTTTATATTGCCAAAGCTTAAGCCACAGCGTGCAATCGGATCTCATTGCGCTACGTGAGCATTTTTCAAGTGCAAAAATAGTGGTTCTGCAGCATCACTTGTTCGTCAACAAAGACGCAATTCATCTTGCGCAGGCAAGTATCACGTTGCCTTTTTTAGGGACGCGTTTTGAACGTGCCCTCAAAGCATTAGTGGCCGATACAGAGACGGATTTAACGCCAGTCGAGGAGAGTCAGTTAGACTACTTAGAGTGCAATCATAAGCGTATTTTGATCGTTGAAGACAATTTGATGAACCAAAAAATCGCCAGCTTCTTCCTTGAAAAAGCAGGGATTGGTTATGTGGTGGCCAACAACGGGCAAGAAGCGGTAGATGCCATCACCCAAGGGGGACATTTTGCTGCGGTGTTAATGGACTGCATGATGCCAGTGATGGATGGCTTAACCGCGACGAAGAAAATCCGCGAATGGGAAAAAGAGCAAGGCGTTGAAAAATTGCCTATTATCGCCTTAACCGCCAGCGTTTTGGAGGAGGATATTAAAAGCTGCTTTGACGCGGGCATGGATGCGTATTTGCCCAAACCTTATAAATCCAAGCAACTTTTTGATATTTTTAGCGATCTGCAAGTGGCGAACTCTTGAGAAGATAGCCTAATCGCTATTTTTATCGATTTTCGAAATTTAAATT
>NZ_NDIM01000007.1:0-63332 GCF_002241375.1 Vibrio sp. V19_P1S1T109
ACAGTCGTGTGGTAGCTACACTTTGTTCAATCTATTCTTATTCTTTTCGGTCTCTATGTCTTAGGTATAAAAAAGCCGATGTATTAAACATCGGCTAGAGAGACATGGTTCAGGAGATTTAGCTACGCAAAGCGGCTTTGGCTGACAGTGCTTTTTTATCTGAGTCTGAAAGAAAGGCTAATTCTAATCCGTTAATTTGCGCTTGTCTGATATGCTCTTGAGAAAGGCCTGCTTGAAGTGCTGCAACTTCATATTCATGTGGAAGTTCAATACCTTCAACCGCTGGGTCATCAGTATTTAAACAAGCAAGTATCCCATGCTCTAAAAACTGTTTTATAGGATGATGAGCAAGAGAGTTTACTGTGCTCGTTTGGAAGTTTGACGTTAGGCAAGACTCAATGCCAATACGATGTTTGGCAAGATAATCCATTAGCTTAGGGTCATGGACGGCTTTTACTCCGTGTCCAATGCGTTCTGCACCTAGCTCTTTAATTGCTTGCCACATACTTTCTGACCCCGCCGCCTCTCCAGCATGTACTGTAACTCTTAGTCCTGCATCTCGTACTTGTTTAAAGTGAGAAATAAATCGCTTGCCCGGCTGCCCAAGTTCATCGCCCGCCAAGTCGACTGCAACAATGTGCTGTTTTTGAGTCAAAATAGCGTCTAGCTCCTGCTGACAAGCATCGGTGCCAAATGTGCGGCTCATAATTCCTATTAGGTTAGCCTGAATACCGAAGTCTCGAACGCCCGCTTGCACCCCATCAACTACAGCCTCAACAACGCCAGCGATAGGCAGTTGATGTTTCATAGCCATATAGTAAGGAGAGAACCTCAGCTCGGCATAATCAATTTGAGCATTTAAGGCATCTTCGACATTTTCGTAGGCGACTCTTCGGCAAGCATCGAGATCACCCAATGCGGCAACTCCCCAATCAAGTTTTGATAAAAAAGCGACCAATGATGGTTCTGCTTCGACGATTTGTACATGAGGTGTGAGCTCTTCTATGTTGCCAGCTGGCAGCGCCACACCAAATCGTTGCCCTAGTTCTAAGATAGTTTTGGTTCGAATGTTGCCGTCAAGATGGCGATGCAAATCAGTAAGCGGTAGATTTTTAGTTATCATTATGTTTTTCCGAAAGTGTGTATGGCATCAAGTATAAAAATCAATGTGGTCAGTGTCAGCTAGCAAAGAGTATTAAATCACCCAATTCTGTTTATTTGGCTTTTATGTTTACCATATCTGTTGACCATTCGTTAAAAGGGATGGCTTTACTAAACAGAAAGCCTTGCCCATGAGTGCAGTTAAGCATGGTTAGGAGATGGACTTGCTCTTTGGTTTCAATACCTTCTGCTACAATTTCGACATTAAACCCACGAGTCATGTTGATGATTGCCGCAACGACTGAGCTACTGAGATTTGTCTGTTCGAGCTGCGATACAAACGCCCTGTCTATTTTTAGACAATCGAATGGAAGTTGATGTAAATAAGAAAGGGAGCTGTATCCGGTACCAAAATCATCTATCGCGATATGGATGCCCAGCTCTTTGAGTTTGTTCATGTTTGCTAAAATAACTGGGTCGTTATCAACAATTCTTGATTCTGTGATCTCTAAAGCGAGGTTATTGGGTTCAAGCCCCGTTCTTTCCAAAGTCGCTTTGAGTTCATGAACAAACTGAGGTTGAGATAGCTGGTTCACTGAGAGGTTGACGTGCATTTTAAACGTCGATCCCCATTTACCCATCTTGATGCCTTGCATCGTGTCAAAACACGCTTGATACAAGATTTGCTCACCAATCAGGCCAATAAAGCCGCTTTCTTCAGCGATAGGAATGAATTCCAAGGGGGGAATGATATCACCGCTTGGTGTCACCCAGCGTGCCAAGGCTTCAGCTCCGATGATATCTCCCGTTGATAAGTTTACAATTGGTTGATAATGCGGAATATATTCTTTGTTCTCGATGGCAAGCTTAATTTGAGTGAGCATTTGCGTACGTTTACGAGATACATCGTCCATCTCTGGAGAGTAATAGCAGATCCTTGAGCGCTCTTGCTTGGCGTGGCTGAGTGCGATGCTACCATTACGTAACCATAGCGCCATAGTATGGAGCGTGTTATTAGGGAGTACGATGCCAATGGAGGCATTGACGACCACTTTTTCATTATGCATTGAGAATGGGACAGCAAACATTTGTAATATGCTGTTAGCCGCGGATTGGGCTTCATTCTTTTGTTGTAAAGAGGGGATGTAAATAGCGAATTCATCACCACCTGTACGAGCAATACATGAGGTGCTCGCAAATAGTGTGCGTAATTTTTCAGCAATAATTTGTAATAGTAAGTCACCTTGCTGATGTCCCAAGCTGTCATTAATATCTCTGAATTTATCGATGCCGATAAGCAATAGGCTGCCATTAATTTGATTTAATTGACTAAAGTTATCAATTAAACCTTCACGGCTATAGAGCTTGGTTAGGGAATCGTAGATCAATTGGGAATGCAATGCCTTAAATGAGGCTTTTAGGTTGTTGGCCATTTCATTGAATGAATAAACAAGCAAACTCGTTTCATAAATATTGCCAGCTTTCGGCATGTTACTTTCCCAATCCCCTTTTGCTAGATGCTGAGCAGCAGCAGCGGTAGCGGTAATTGGAGTGGTGATTCGATTAAAGGCAATGAGCCCTATACCAATGCCGATAAGGCTGACAATACCGCCAATAATCCAACTGTTTTGTTGGTTTTCTGGCAGTCGACCAAGTAGATCGGTTTCTGAAATCGAGACGCCAATAAACCATTCGATGCCATGTTTATCTTTAAAGGGAGTGAGATGATTAAAATAGCGGGTGCCATCAACTACCGTTTCGAATTTGTTGAGTGTTGCTGACAGCATTTTGTCATGGTTATCAATATAATGTGCACTGGCTTGGATCACTGGGTTGGCATTTTCGATAGCCAGTAGTCGCTCTCCTTTTGCCGACAGTTCGGTCCCCCAAGAGACAACGGTGCTGGTATTGGAGTGAGCCACTAACCTTTTTTCTGGATCAATAATATATACGTTGGCATGAGTTTTTTGTTGCAGTGAGGTCAGAAACGCATTGAACGTATCGATTTTCACATCAGTCACCAAAACACCGATGAATTTGTTCATAGAGAAAACGGGTGCTAAAGCAGAGAGCGTGATCTCTTGGCGTTCATCAACATTAGTGTAGATTGGCGACCAACTTGGGCTTAAACTTTGTGCAACTGGAGTATACCAGGGGCGAGTTCTTGGATCATAATCGGCAATGGTGGAGCGAATATCTTGATTGATGGTTTTTCCTGAGTAGATCACCAAGTTTTGCTGAGTTCGATTATCTTTCACCATCAAGGTAAAACTATCACCAATCTCTTTGCGAAAGCCCACGTACTCCGCCTGTTCGCCACCAAATCCGATCACATCAATTTGTTCTAGCGGTCGATAAAGCGTTTCAAAACTGGCAAGCAGATATCCTTCTACTTTACTGACATCGTCCGCAGAATAGAACTGACTAAAGCCGATCGTGTGGCTTAAAGCGAGGCTGGCTTGAAAAGGTTCATCGAGAAAACTGATCAGCCGCTGCTCTACATTGGCATTTAATGATGAAAGCTGTTTGCTGCTAATGTCATCAACCATCTCTTCATAACTGTATTTTTGTACACCCACAATCACTCCAATCGTTATGAGGAAAATCATAACAAATGGTAGAACAACGGCTGTTTTCAACGTTATTTGATTCGTAAATGACATGTCGTGTCTTCTGCATCCATACAAATTATCGGTAAAACACGCAAGGTGGTGGGTGATTGCATTGTGCCAGAAAGTGAATCACTGCACCTGATCATTAAAAAATTATCAGTAAAGTTCTTTTAACTTCCTTGTCAACGTATTGCGCCCCCACCCAAGCACCTTAGCTGCGTCTTGTTTGTGACCATTGGTGTGATGAAGTGCTGCTTCCAAAAGTATACGTTCAAATTCAGGAAGTGCATAAGAAAGCAGCTCTGTTTCTCCTGAAGCTAATGAAGATTTAGCCCAACTTGCGAGTTGTTGTTGCCAACTTATAGCACTATCAAAGTCACTATTTTTCTTTTCCGACAATAATTCGGAAGGAAGATCACTGGGCAGCACCTCGCTGCCACTGGCCATTACAGTTAACCAGCGACACATATTTTCAAGTTGTCGTACGTTTCCCGGCCATTCAAGACGATTCAAAATTTCAATGCTCTTAGGATGTAGCGTTTTCATTTCTACGCCTAATTCTTTTGCTGCAGAGGCGAGAAAGTGCTTGGTCAGTTTTTCTATATCTTGGCTTCGCTCACGCAGTGCTGGGATATGAATACGAATGACATTGAGACGGTGAAAAAGGTCGTCACGAAACTTTCCTTGATGAACGAGCTTTTCTAAGTTTTGGTGAGTAGCGGCGACAATGCGGACATCCACTTTGATTGCTGAATGCCCTCCTACGCGGTAAAACTGACCATCGGCTAAAACACGCAGTAGCCGAGTTTGAATGTCGAGCGGCATATCGCCAATTTCATCTAAGAACAGGGTGCCACCATTGGCCTGCTCAAAACGCCCTTGGCGGACACTGTTTGCACCAGTGAATGCTCCTTTCTCATGACCAAACAGTTCTGACTCGATGAGATCTTTTGGAATTGCGGCCATATTGAGGGCAATAAACGGTTTTTGGGCGCGTGGGCTATGGCGATGAAGCGCGTGAGCGACTAACTCTTTCCCGGTTCCTGATTCACCATTGATCAAGACTGAGATTGAGGAACGTGATAAACGGCCAATCGCCCGAAATACCTCTTGCATTGAAGGGGCCTCTCCAATGATTTCCGGTGTACTATCAACGCCAATCTGTTGATTGGATTGTTCTTTGCGCTGCTCCTGACTATGAGCAATGGCACGTTCAACCAAGGTGAGGGTTTCATCGACATCAAAAGGTTTAGGCAGATACTCAAAGGCACCCTTTTGATAGGCATTCACCGCGGCATCAAGATCTGAGTGGGCAGTCATGATGATGACGGGCAACTCAGGAGATCGTGAATGAACTTGGTTTAGCAGCTCAATACCATTCATGCCCGGCATGCGAATATCGGAAACGAGCACATCGGGCGTTTCTCTTTCTAGCGCCAGTAACACACTTTCGGCATCGGAAAACGTTTCGCATTTTATGTTGGCTGATGAGAGCGTTTTTTCCATCACCCAGCGGATCGAACTATCATCGTCCACCACCCAAACGTATCCTTTACTCATAATGTTTATTCCTTAGCAGCAAACCCAATCTGACATCGGTCAAATGGGTAAATAAATAGTAAATGTGGTTCGACCTGGCCAGCTTTCAACATCGATTTTTCCATTGTGCTGATCGATCAGGTTTTGTGAGATAGAAAGACCCAGCCCCGTTCCACCTTCACGGCCGCTGACCATGGGGTAAAACAGTGTGTCTTGTAATTCGGTAGGAATGCCTGGGCCGTTATCGCTGATTTCTATGCGTGCCACTAACTTATGGCGCTGTCCGTGAATATTGGCTTGGTGCACTGTTCTGGTGCGAAGTGTGATTTTACCATGCGGATCATGAGATAAAATCTGCGCCGCATTGCTGACGATATTCAGTAATGCCTGCTCGATTTGATCGGTATCCATCAAAATATCGGGCAAGCTGGGGTCATAATCTCGTTCAATCACCAAGTGTGTGCTGGCTTCTAGCTCAACCAATTGGCGGACTTTTTCCAAAATTACATGGAGATTTTCAGAGCACTTCTTGCCTGGTTTTTGTGGGCCGAGCAAACGATCAACGAGCGCGCGCAGTCGATCGGCTTGTTCAATAATAATTTGGGTGTACTCAGTGAGACTGTGGTCCGGCAACATCTTTTCTAGCAGTTGCGCCGCGCCACGTAGCCCACCTAATGGGTTTTTAATTTCATGCGCCAGCCCGCGAACTAAGAGTTTTGCCGCTTGCTGTTGGGCGTGCTGATTGAGCTCTTGTGTTAACCGTCGTTGTTGACCAATTTTGCGCATTTCGACCAAAAGCATCAGCTCGCGTTGCCAAGATATAGGGCTCACGGTCACTTCCAGCATCAGTGGCTTACCATCGACCACAAACGTAACATCGCTATCAGTAATACTTTGGCCACTTTGCAACGGCTGAGAAAGCAGCGCTAAATCAAGAGAAGCGTGCTGGATGAGTTTTGACAGTGGTTGGTTGATAATTCGCTTAGCACTTTGGGAGAAGAGTTGTTCAGCCGCTGGATTGGCATAACGGATACAAAGAGACTCATCGAGCATCAAGGTGGCGGTAACGATATTATTTAAAATCGTTTGGCTTAGCTCACAATTCACGTTTTCATCCTTGTCCGTGTTCCCAAATGATGCAATGCACAACTTTGGTGCATTGCATGGCTAAGTATGGCGCATCGGTGTCAGAAGAAAAAGTGAAACCTGTTGTTATATCGAGCTTATTGGCGAAGAGTTCATCACTTGATGCTGGCTCGATGTAAATGCACCGTCACAGGGTTAGACGATGCAATAATCTTGCCGTTTACAACTACTTGAATTAAAAAGCGATGCGTTCCTCTATCTAGATTTTTCAGCGTCCAAGTAGGTTGAGTGGCGGGGGCGCCATAGGCCTTGTCATTCATGACCAATTGCAACTGTTCATTGACGGTTAAGTTGCGATTGAGTTCGGCGTTGATTGAAATAACGCCCGCATTGCTGCGTAAGGTTTCATCGTCAGCCGGAGAGCGAATTGCAATGGTCAGCGGTTCTATTTTGTTGACATGGGTTGCGGATTTTTCCTGTGGCAGATTTTTGGTGAGCTCAGTGACGGGGTGAGAGGTTTCAAAGGTTGGCTCAGGCGCATCGGCCTGAAAATCAGGAATCGAAATTTGCTTTGCTCCCTTATCTTGTGGGACATCGCTAAGATGCAACACGCCGTTCGCATCCACCCACGTATAGACGTTTTGTGCAATTGAAGTCGCGGAATAAAGCATGATGAGTGTTAGGAGTAAAGTTCGGATCAGATTCACAGTCATCCCCCTATATAGAGATGTTTTCACGTTAAGGGTATCGGCTTTTGAGTGCCGTTATTGTTGTAACGCTAATGTTACGACGTCCGGAATTAACCCCAAATATGAAAAAGGCTCACCTGCGAGGCGAGCCTAATAAATCCATAACCTAAGTTACATTTTGTACTAAAGCTAAGAATTATACCGAGTAGTACAATTCAAATTCTAGTGGGTGAACGGCCATGTTGACGCGTTCTACATCTTTTGCTTTTAGCGTGATGTATGAGTTGATGAAATCATCAGAGAATACGCCGCCAGCGGTCAGGAATTCACGATCTTCATCCAGTGCTTTTAGTGCCACTTCAAGTGACTCGGCTACTTTTGGAATCTCAGCGGCTTCTTCTGCTGGTAGGTCGTACAAATCTTTATCCATCGCCTCTCCTGGATGGATTTTGTTCTTGATACCATCAAGACCAGCCATAAGAAGAGCGGCAAACGCTAGGTATGGGTTCGCTGCTGGATCTGGGAAACGAGCTTCGATACGACGTGCTTTCGGGCTTGGTACCACTGGAATACGGATAGACGCAGAACGGTTACGAGCCGAGTAAGCTAGCATTACCGGTGCTTCAAACCCAGGGACAAGGCGCTTGTACGAGTTTGTTGATGGGTTAGCAAATGCGTTGATGGCACGCGCGTGCTTGATGATACCGCCAATGTAGTAAAGCGCTAAGTCAGATAGACCGCCGTACTTGTCACCAGCAAATAGGTTTACACCATCTTTTGCAAGAGATTGGTGAACGTGCATTCCTGAACCGTTGTCGCCAACAAGAGGCTTAGGCATGAAGGTTGCTGTTTTACCAAAGGCGTGCGCAACGTTGTGCACCACGTATTTGTAGATTTGGATCTCATCGGCTTTAGTAGTTAGCGTATTAAAGCGAGTGGCGATTTCGTTTTGACCTGCAGTCGCTACTTCATGGTGGTGAGCTTCAACGACGAGGCCCATCTCTTCCATGATCAAACACATGGCTGAACGGATGTCTTGTGATGAGTCAACCGGTGCAACAGGGAAATAACCACCTTTCACACCAGGGCGGTGGCCTTTGTTACCACCTTCAATTTCAGCGCCAGTGTTCCAAGCCGCTTCGATATCATCAATTTTGAATGAGGCACCAGACATATTGTTGGTGTATTTCACGTCATCAAAAAGGAAGAACTCTGGCTCTGGACCGACAAGAACGGTGTCTGCGATCCCTGTTGAACGCATGTAATCTTCTGCGCGTTTAGCGATAGAGCGTGGGTCACGATCGTAGCCTTGCATCGTTGCAGGCTCTAGAATGTCACAACGAATGTTAAGTGTTGCGTCTTCTGTGAACGGGTCAAGAACTGCACTTGATGCATCAGGCATCATCACCATGTCAGACTCATTGATTCCTTTCCAGCCAGCAACGGATGAACCATCGAACATCTTACCTTCTTCGAAGAAGTCTGCGTCGACTTGATGAGCAGGAATAGAGATATGTTGCTCTTTGCCTTTCGTGTCGGTAAAGCGCAGGTCAACAAACTTAACTTCGTTTTCTTGGATCAGCGATAGAACGTTTTCTACTGACATCTTGGATAACCTCCAGTGTTATTAAAGCGGTAATGGCCCGAATCGAATTGAAACTAGCATTGATTAATTTCATTCTAAACTTATTAATCGATGCTGTTTCTAATAAAGCTAAATTCGTGCCAATTAAATTAATCCTTTAATTTCAAGTGTTTTGGTTGTTCTTTGTCGAATTTAAATGCTTCTCTGCACCAAAAAGATCCTTATTTGCACTATTTTGGTGCCTTGAGTTTTATGTTGCACCATTAACTACCAAAGCGCACACTATTCAGCCTAGGTTTACTAGGCTTGTCAATGCTGATTTAGTCCATTTTGATGCAATTTGTTTTAAAGCAAGTAGCGGACTAAGCTTGTGGTGAGCGAAAATCAGCGCGATAGATCACATATTTCTAGGTTTTTCGCCAAAATCTGGTACATTATTGACCGTTTTTTTAATCAAGTTCTATGCTCGTTGCGGCCTCATGCCGAAGCGAGTTACTCCCTTAATAAGTGAAGCAAAATCCATGGCTACTCCACAGATTGATAAATTAAGAAATATCGCGATCATCGCACACGTTGACCACGGTAAAACAACGTTGGTTGATAAACTGCTGCAACAGTCAGGTACGTTAGAGTCTCGCGGTAATACGGAAGAGCGGGTCATGGACTCGAACGATATCGAGAAAGAGCGCGGTATCACTATCCTTGCAAAAAATACAGCCATTAACTGGAATGATTTCCGTATCAACATCGTAGATACTCCAGGACACGCCGACTTCGGTGGTGAAGTTGAACGTATCATGTCAATGGTTGACTCTGTTTTGCTGATTGTTGATGCGGTTGATGGCCCAATGCCACAAACTCGCTTCGTAACACAAAAAGCCTTTGCTCACGGTTTGAAACCAATCGTTGTTATTAACAAAATTGACCGTCCTGGTGCTCGCCCTGATTGGGTTATGGATCAAGTGTTCGACCTGTTCGACAACCTTGGTGCAACGGATGAGCAGCTCGACTTTAAAGTGGTTTATGCCTCTGCACTGAACGGTTGGGCGACACTTAACGAAGGTGAAGTTGGTGAAAACATGGAACCTTTGTTCCAAGCGATCGTTGACAATGTAGAGTCACCACAAGTTGACCTTGATGGCCCACTACAAATGCAAGTTTCTCAACTTGATTACAGCTCTTACGTTGGTGTTATCGGTGTTTGTCGTGTGACTCGTGGTAGCGTAAAAGCGAACCAACAAGTAACAGTTGTCGGCGCTGATGGTAAGAAACGTAACGGTAAAGTTGGTACAGTTCTGGGCTATCTTGGCCTTGAGCGTAACGAAGTTGAACAAGCTAACGCTGGCGACATCATTGCGGTAACAGGTTTAGGTGAACTGAAAATTTCAGACACCATTTGTGACCAAAACTGTGTTGAAGCTATGGTGCCGCTATCTGTTGATGAACCGACAGTGACCATGACTTTCCAAGTCAATACTTCACCGTTTGCAGGTAAAGAAGGTAAATACGTGACTTCACGTAATATCCTTGAGCGTCTGCAAAAAGAGCTTGTTCATAACGTAGCATTGCGTGTTGAAGAAACCGACAACCCAGATCGCTTCCGCGTTTCAGGTCGTGGTGAACTTCACCTATCAATCCTGATTGAGAACATGCGTCGTGAAGGGTTTGAGCTTGCAGTTTCTCGTCCTGAAGTTATTTTGAAGGAAGAAGACGGCCAGAAAATGGAACCGTTCGAAACCGTAACGATCGATGTGATGGAAGAGAGCCAAGGCGGTGTGATGGAGAAAATCGGCCTACGTAAAGGTGAGTTGACGAACATGACTCCAGACGGCAAAGGCCGTGTGCGTCTTGATTTCATGATGCCTTCTCGCGGTTTGATTGGTTTCCAAACAGAATTCATGACCTTAACCTCAGGTTCAGGTTTGCTTTACCATACGTTTGATCATTACGGCCTACACAAAGGCGGTAACATTGGTCAACGTAACAACGGCGTGTTGATCTCTAACGCGACAGGTAAAGCGTTGACTTACGCTCTGTTCAACCTACAAGAGCGCGGTCGCCTATTTACTGAGCACGCAGATGAAGTGTACGAAGGCCAAGTGATCGGTATCCACAACCGTTCTAACGACCTAACAGTGAACTGCTTGAAAGGCAAGCAGCTGACAAACGTTCGTGCTTCTGGTACTGATGAAGCGCAAGTATTGTCACCTGCAATCAAGTTTACACTTGAGCAAGCACTTGAGTTTATTGACGACGATGAACTAGTGGAAGTGACCCCACAGAGCATTCGTATCCGTAAACGTCATTTGACTGAAAATGATCGTAAACGTGCAAGCCGTGGCTAATACCGTCATGGTATAAGTTAACGAGTTAATCTAAGGGCGAGGAGTGTACTTCTCGCCTTTTGCTTATCTGCAATATAGTCAGTTTTAGGTATAGAATGGTGATTGATGATAAAAATAAGCAGGGAGAAGGCATTTGAAAATTAAAAAGCTTGGCAAACAATGTTTACTGTTTACGCGTTATTTACTCAGCCGGATGGATCATGACCGCGTCAATGTTAATGCGGGCTATTTGGCTTATATCACGTTGTTGTCGATCGTACCTATGCTTACCGTGCTGTTATCAATTCTCTCCTCATTTTCTATTTTTGCCAATGTCGGTATGGTTATTCAAGATTTTGTGATCACCCATTTTGTGCCTGCCGCAGGCGATGTAGTGCGAGAGGCGTTGCTCGAATTTATCGCGAATACAGGTAAGATGACGGCCGTGGGCGGGGTATTTTTATTCGTTGCAGCTTTAATGCTGATTTCCAATATTGACAAGAATTTGAACTACATTTGGCGAGTTAAAGATAAACGGCGCATGGTGCTCTCTTTTTCAATGTATTGGATGGTTCTTACGCTCGGGCCAATTTTAGTCGGCGCAAGTATTGCGGCAACCTCGTATATTACCTCACTCAAGATTATTGACAGCGAAGCACTCTCTGGTGCTTATAATTTGTTGCTGCGCTGGCTACCTTTTATTTTGTCATTCTCTGCTTTTGTCGGTTTGTACCTGCTGGTGCCGAATAAAAAAGTGCATCTTTCACACGCCTTGGTCGGGGCAATGGTGGCGGCTATTTTATTTGAGTTCAGTAAAAAAGGTTTTGCTGCTTATATTACTCAGTTTCCCTCCTATCAACTGATTTACGGCGCACTGGCGGCGATCCCTATTCTGTTTGTGTGGGTCTACTTATGCTGGATGATTGTGCTCGTTGGGGCGGAGGTGACGGCGACTTTGGGTGAAAAAGAGCACTGGAGCAATGAGCAAGAAATGCTAAACTCATTGCCTATCTCCGAGCAAATGATAAAGGGAAATCAGAGTGATAGCGTTGATCCAGAGAGTGAGTGAAGCGGCGGTACGTGTTGATGGGGAAGTGGTTGGCGAAATCAATCAAGGCTTACTGGTGCTACTTGGGGTCGAAAGAGATGACGATGAGGCAAAGGCCAAACGTCTAGTCGAACGTGTGACTCAGTACCGCGTGTTTGAAGATGAAGAGGGAAAAATGAACTTGAACGTGCAACAAGTGAACGGTCAGGTTTTAGTGGTGTCTCAATTTACATTGCCAGCCGATACCAAAAAGGGGACGCGTGCCGGATTTTCAAAAGGTGCACACCCTGCTGATGCTGAGCGTCTGTATGATTACTTTTCGGATTTGTGTGAGCACATTTTGCCAACTCAGCGTGGCCGCTTTGCACAAGATATGAAAGTTTCGCTGATTAATGATGGCCCAGTGACATTCTGGCTTCAGGTTTAATAAAGAAATGGATAGAGCCTCCTTCGTTGGGATCATGCGGAGTATGAGAGGCTGTGATTTAGGGATAACCAAATGTTTAAACTGATTACGCCAAGTACCGACAACCAACTGAATAAATACTACCATTTTCGCTGGCAAATGCTGCGTGAGCCATGGCATCTACCGATCGGCTCGGAGCGTGATGAGTATGATGGCATGAGTCACCACAGGATGATTGTCGATGGTCGTAACCGACCGATTGCCATTGGTCGCTTGTACATTACGCCAGATTGCGAAGGGCAAATTCGCTATATGGCGGTTAAAAGTAGCCGTCGCAATAAAGGTATGGGCTCTTTGGTGCTGGTGGCGCTAGAGTCGCTGGCTCGTCAAGAAGGTGCAAAGCGCCTAGTCTGTAGCGCCCGTGAAGATGCGATTGCATTTTATGAAAAGAACGGCTTTGAACGCCGGGGCTCGCTCAATGATGAACGCGGTCCGGTTCGACATCAACAAATGGTCAAACCGCTCGATCCCATGGCCAATGTGATTCGCAAACCTGAATGGTGTACTGAACTGCAAGAACGCTGGGCCACGCACATTCCTATCAGCGAAAAAATGGGCATTAAGGTGACTCAATATACGGGCTACCAATTTGAGTGCAGCGCTCAGCTCAATCCGAATTTGAACCCACACAACACCTTATTTGCAGGCTCGGCATTTACCCTTGCCACCTTGACCGGATGGGGAATGGCATGGTTGCTGATGCGTGAGCGAAGCCTGAATGGCGATATTGTTTTGGTTGATAGCCGCATCCGCTATCGTCACCCTGTGGTGCATAACCCTTTAGCCTTCACTTCATTGGATGGCATTAGTGGCGATTTAGATCGTTTAGCCAGTGGACGTAAAGCGCGTATCGTCGTCAATGTCACTATCACCAGTGGCGGTAAACCCGCCGTTGAATTTACGGGAACCTATATGTTGATCCCCAATTACAAGGCATTGTTAGCCGCCGCATCATTGGCTGAGTAAGTGTCGGTTTCTGGATCACACGAATAGATGGTGTGCTGTGTGTTGTGGAGCAGTTCGAAGTGCATCTCACGGCACATCTGTTGGAGGTTAAGGTTAAGTTGTCCTTTCTCCAACTTGACCAAATCCACGTGACCATCAAGGTTTGCCTTGAGCGTCTTTCCAACCAGCGGCGTTGTATTAATCATCATCCGCCCTCTGTCTGAGTGAATGACTAAACCTTCGAGCGTAAACGGCTCATGGCTGAGGTTTTGCTCAGGATCGCTTAGCGTTAATATGCCTTGTCGAATATTGAGCGTTGCTTCACCTGTGAGGGAGTGGGCGAAGGTGGCGTAGTCTCCGGCGAGGCCGTTGACCTGCGCTTCCCATTCACTGAGACCCTCTATGGTAAAGGGAAGCTGGGTGACTTTATTGAGCACCGCTAGCGGTAGCCCATCGGCATGAATGTTGGTTTGCCAAGGCTGACTTAACGTTTGGAAATTCCAACGCGCAGTGGCATCGATATAGCCGTTTTCTAACGGCATGAATAAACGATCTAGGTACCATTGGCCTTGCTCGCTGCGCATCTCAACGACGCTTTGCGTGCTCAATAGTGAATCGTAGCTGGCGCTGTTTGCGCTGATATTGAGCGTGCCTTGCCACAATCCCAAGCGTTTTTCTTTTACGAGAGTTAACTGCTTCCCTTTGGCATGGACACCAGACAATTGCCAATAAGGTGGCGCAAATAATTGAATGAGTTGGCTATTGGCGATGGTGAGTTGCTCGATGGTGAGGTTATCAACCCCCGGCCAATGCTGGCTCAGCGACGTAAAATCATCTTTGCTTTCGCTCACCCATTTTACACCGCGAATAGTGAGCTGTTGCAGCGATGCTGAGGTTGGGGTGATAACACCCGCCCATTGAATATCACCTTGCTTAAATTCACTACTAAAATCCTCAATGATCAGTTTACCCGGCTCGGTGCGCAGGCTAAAGGTCGGCTCCACCCACTGCTGACCTAGCCAAGTTGCATCGTCGGCTTGCAGCGAGAACTTACCTTGTTGCTGCTGCCAAATATTGCTGTGTGGATAAATGTTCTCCAGCGAAATATCGACGTTACGCAAGCTGATATCCGCAAGCTCGATCTGACTGTTTAAAATATCTAAGCTATTGATATGGTCTATTTTGTCAAAGAGCTGAAACCAACCCGATTGGCGTAAGGAATGACTCATATCTCGGCTAAGATTGAGTTTTTCCAGTGTCACATTGATCAGCGACCAACCTTGAGGATACTGCTCGGCTTGACCTGAAATAGCCGCGCCGCGCCATGACAACGAGAGCCCATAGACGGTGCTGTTGGCAGGTTTGTAATCCATATCGAGCAGTAGGTTATTCAGCGCTTCTCCTTGCCAATAAAATTGTTCAGCTGAGAGTTGTATCTCGCCGAAAGGCAGAGCTGTTGGATCATCCGACCAATGTGGATTTTTAATCTGTAGGTTAACACCGCGCGCTAGCCAACCTTGTTGGGCGATGTCGGCGTGATTGAGCGCGATTTGGCTCACCGAAATGGGCCATGATCGCAAATCGGTAGGAAGGCCATTTTGTAGACTGATACCACTAAGTAGCACGCTATCAACGGCGATTTTTTGGTCGCGAATGAGCTGTGGGCTGAGCCAAATATCGGCTTGCTCTATCGGGATGTACTGCTTATTTTGCCGCAGTGTTAATTGGTTGAACTGAAAATGCAAAGGATACTGGTATTGAAGAGATTGAAACGTCACGTTTCCTTTCAAAAGTCGTTCAACGAGAGTTTGAGCAACGGGAGTAGCATAAGAGGTATGTAGCAGTGCAAACATACCCAGCATGAAAGTGAGAAATAGCGCGATGATCGCAATCAGCAATGCCAAAGCCTTGTTCATGGTGTCCTTACTCGTAAATCGTTACCTGCGACAGAGTGAAACAAATTACCTCACGCAGCAACAAAAAAAGCCCCTTATCAAAGGGGCTTGCTACTGACTTATCAGTTTTAGTCGAGTTGTGGGCCTGCGGCCACTAATGCTTTACCTTCTGCGTTATCAGTATACTTGGCAAAGTTATTGATAAAGCGCGAGGCGAGATCTTCAGCTTTGCTTGTCCATTGTAGAGGATCCACGTAAGTATCGCGTGGGTCGAGAATGGTTGGGTTTACACCAGGTAGTGAGGTTGGTACTTCAAGATTGAAGATTGGAATATGCTTGGTTGCTGCCTTCTCAATCGAACCATCTAAGATAGCGTCAATGATGGCGCGGGTATCTTGAATCGAGATGCGTTTACCGCTGCCGTTCCAACCTGTGTTGACTAGGTAAGCTTCAGCACCAGCTGCTTCCATACGTTTTACCAGCACTTCGGCATATTGTGTTGGGTGGAGCGTTAAAAACGCTGCGCCAAAACAGGCTGAGAAGGTTGGTGTTGGTTCGGTGATGCCACGTTCAGTACCCGCTAGTTTTGCCGTAAAGCCAGACAAGAAGTGATACTTGGTTTGTTCTGGAGTCAATTTAGAGACTGGTGGAAGCACACCAAATGCATCTGCGGATAGGAAGATCACTTTATTGGCGTGACCACCTTTCGATACAGGCTTAACGATGTTTTCGATGTGGTAGATAGGATAAGAAACACGAGTATTCTCGGTTTTAGAACCATCATCAAAGTCAATCGAACCATCGCTACGTACTGTGACGTTTTCCAGTAGCGCATCACGGCGGATCGCGTTGTAGATGTCAGGCTCGGCTTCTTTGGAGAGCTTGATGGTTTTCGCGTAGCAACCGCCTTCAAAGTTAAACACGCCATCATCATCCCAGCCGTGCTCGTCATCGCCGATTAACGCGCGTTTTGGATCGGTAGAGAGTGTGGTTTTTCCTGTGCCAGATAGGCCAAAGAAAATCGCCACATCGCCATCTTTAGCCATGTTGGCTGAGCAGTGCATTGAAGCAATACCTTGCAGTGGAAGGAAGTAGTTCATCATTGCGAACATCCCTTTCTTCATTTCACCGCCGTACCAAGTACCGCCGATCAACTGCATTTTTTCCGTTAAGTTAAACACAGTGAAGTTTTCTGAGTTCAGGCCTTGCTCTTGCCATTTGTCATTGGTGCATTTGGCACCATTCATGACCACAAAATCAGGTTCGAAGTTAGCTAGCTCTTCTTCTGTTGGGCGAATGAACATGTTTTTGACGAAGTGCGCTTGCCACGCCACTTCAGTAATGAAGCGCACGCAAAGGCGCGTATCTGCGTTGGCACCACAGTAACCGTCAAGAACGAATAGACGTTTAGCGGATAGTTGACGACCCACTAGTGCTTTTAGATCATTCCATACTTCTTGGTTAATCGGTTTGTTATCGTTTTTCGCTTGTTCAGATGTCCACCATAGGGTATCGCGTGTGGTGTCATCTTTGACAATGAATTTATCTTTTGGTGAGCGGCCTGTAAAAATGCCAGTATCAACGGCAACAGCGCCAAGTTCAGTGACGACGCCTTTTTCGTAGCCTTCAAGGTCTGGGCGAGTTTCCTCGGCAAATAACAGTTCATAGCTTGGGTTGCGAACCACTTCGACTACGTTGGTTATTCCGTATTTGGTCAGGTCTAGTTGTGCAGCCTTTGTATGTTCCATAACGGTCATAGGTGCTCCTTGTAAGAGATTTTGTAGGGATTTTGTAATAATGTTTGTAATTGTTATCTGCTCACCATGCTAGCAACGGGTGGGGGATAAAACAGGGACACAGTTCAAAAATTGCCCATGACACTCCTGTGGTTTTAGGTGTCCCGTCACATATTGGCGCAACTATTTTATCGCGTACGCAAACCTTTGCGCTAGATCAATAAGATTAATACTTTTAAAAAAATAAGTACGCCATTCTGTTTGTTTAAGGCTTGATTTTACTGGGTTTTGATCACAAAAAAAGCCAGCGTAAAGCTGGCCCTGATACGTTTTCTTCGTGCTTGTTAATTCATGCAAATTAATGAATTGTGTCGCTTCCTGAGGAGGCTTGTGCGTAGAGTGTTGCGATCTCAGCCTCTTCAAATGAGTAGTTGGTGCCACAGTAATCACAATGTAAAGAAACGGATCCTTCAGACGATAAAATATCGTAAATTTCCTCTTTGCCTATTGTGATGATGGCCGCCCCACTGCGTTCACGTGAACAACCACAATGGAATTCCACGGGTTGTGGGGTGAACAACTGAACTTTCTCTTGGTTATACAGGCGATACAACAGATCAGTGGCTTCTAAGGTGAACAGCTCTTCGTTTTTTACGGTGTTAGTTAACTGCTCTAAGTGCTCAAAATCATCGGGCGTACCCGTTCCGTCCGGAATGGTTTGCAGCAACATGCCAGCGGCACAGGCTTTTCCATCTTGCGTACCAATGCGTATCCAAAGGCGTGTTTTCAACTGTTCAGAGCGGATGAAGTAACCTTCCAGCACTTCCACTAAGTTATCACCCTCTAAACCGACCACACCTTGGTAGCGCTCGCCTTTCTTGGGCTCGATAGTGATAACTAAATGACCTTTACCCATCAAAGTGTGTAGGTCGGCATCATCGGCAATATCGCCTTTCCAGCGTGCGACACCACGCACTTTCTGTTCATTATCACCATTGATAACGACTAAGGAAACTGGGCCATTGCCTTGCAATTGCATGGTAATTGAGCCTTCAAACTTCAGCGTTGCGGTTAGCAAGGTCGTTGCGACGAGCAGTTCGCCCAAAAGTTTTTGTACTGGGGCTGGATATTCCTGGCTCGAAAGGATGTGTTGATACGCGTCGTCTAATTGTACCAACTCGCCACGTACGGATAGATCTTCAAATAAGTAGCGATTTAAAATGTTATTTGCCATTTAGCTATTTCCTCGGAACATGGTCCAGCTTTTATTGATGTTTAAATTTAATGATGTCACGACGCTCTTTTTTGTCTGGTCTGCGTTCGGGGCTTGGGTTGTGTGCGTTGAGCTTACGTTGCTCGGCATGATGGGCACGTTTGGCGATGCTTGCTGCGGTTTCCGAATACAGGGTTTGTGCTTCTGGCGCGCTGCGCCTTTGCCCTAACAGATTGATCACAGTGACGATTTTCTCTTCTTGGCCTTGGCGCAAGGTAATCGTTGCCCCAAGCTCGACAATTTTACTTGGCTTGGTGCGTTGGCCATTATAATGGACTTTACCACCATCGACCATACTGCGTGCGATCGAGCGCGTTTTATAAAATCGTGCTGCCCATAGCCATTTATCTAATCTTATTTGCTCTGTCGCAGAACTCATACTACAAATGTGCCTCAAAGGGAGTTAGTCTTGTACGTTTTATGGCCTTTACAATGGTGTTTTGGTTCCAGATTTTCAAGCTACCCGACAAAATAATGTCAGTAAAAAGGACGAGAATGTCTCCTATGATATATTAATGTGTTTTTGTAGCGCGATCTTCGCGGTCTTATGTATCTGTTCCATTTAAATGGAAGCATAGTTTAAATGAAATGGAAGCGTAGTTTAAATGAAATGGAAGTATAGTTTGAGGCCAATCCGCCGGTTTTCGTCTGGCTAACGGCTCATGAATGTGAAATATCATGGTTGAAGTAAGAAAATATCAGTAAGGACATCTTTTGAGGCGAATCGATTTTAGCAGTATGACCTCATCTCGCTTATGGCAAGCAGGTTTGCTACAAAAAATACCGCAATGGCAGAAACAAATCAGCCAATTTCTTACCTTAGTATTGCTGGTCACGTCGGCTTGGATTCTAGGAAAAATGGTGTGGCTGATTCAGCAAAACGCGGTTGATATAACGCCTTGGTCTCCAAGAGCAATCGCATCAACGCCGAATGCGGCGCGTTCGCTTGATCTCTCTTCTTTACAACAAGGAAGTTTATTTGGTCGCTATAGCGAGCAGAAGGTCGAAGCCGCACAGCCTGTGGTCAAAGATGCCCCTAAAACCAGCCTTAGCTTATTATTGGTTGGGGTGGTGGCGAGCAATGAACCGAGTAAGAGTCTAGCGGTAATCGCAAATCGTGGCAGTCAATCGACCTATGGTGTTAACGAAGTCATTGAAGGAACCCGTGTCAAATTGAAAGCGGTGTTCAATGATCGCGTTATTATTGATAACTCAGGGCGCGATGAAACCTTGATGTTGGATGGAATTGACTATCATAAACCGAGTGTAGCAACGCCTGAGCGCGTTGTTGCATCGAATGTGCGTGGTAATAACCCAGCGTCTGCAGAAGAGAAGTTGGATGACATTCGCGCCGCTATTGCCAGCAATCCGCAAGAAATCTTTAAATATGTACGCCTGTCGCAAGTGAAACGTGATGACAAAGTGCTTGGATACAGAGTGAGCCCTGGGCAATCTCCTGAGTTGTTTGAGTCGGTAGGGCTACAAGATGGCGATGTCGCAATCGCGTTAAACGGTCAGGATTTAACGGACCCGGACGCCATGAATAAGATTTTTCAGTCAGTCTCTGAGTTAACCGAAATGAACTTAACAGTCGAAAGAGACGGGCAATCCCATGACATTTATATCCAATTTTAGACAGACTGATGCATGAGCATGAGTTTAGGGAGTAAGACGTGAAGCATTGGTTAAACAAAACGACGTGGTTATTGATGGGTGGCTTGTTGTCATCGCCGTTAGCCATGGCAAACGATTTTAGTGCCAGCTTTAAAGGCACCGATATTCAAGAATTCATCAATATCGTGGGCCGTAATCTTGAAAAAACAATCATTGTTGATCCTTCAGTTCGAGGGAAAGTCGATGTCCGCAGCTATGACACGCTTAATGAAGAGCAATACTACAGCTTTTTTTTGAATGTATTAGAAGTGTATGGTTTTGCGGTGGTGGAGATGGACAACGGCGTGCTCAAAGTGATCAAGTCGAAAGATGCCAAAACGTCTGCGATTCCTGTCGTTGGCGATGAAGGAAAAGAGAACGGTGATAGCGTGATCACGCGCGTTGTTGCGGTGCGGAATGTTTCGGTACGAGAGCTTTCACCTTTACTGCGCCAGTTGATCGATAACGCAGGAGCGGGCAACGTAGTGCATTATGATCCGGCGAACATCATTTTGATTACAGGTCGTGCTGCGGTCGTCAACCGTTTAGCCGATATCATCAAACGAGTTGACCAAGCCGGTGACAAAGACATCGAGGTTGTGGAACTAAGTAATGCATCTGCCGCTGAAATGGTGCGTATTGTGGAGGCATTAAACAAAACCACGGATGCCAAAAATACTCCAGAGTTTTTGCAGCCTAAGCTGGTGGCCGATGATCGTACCAATTCGATTTTGATCTCAGGTGATCCTAAAGTCCGTGAACGTCTAAAGCGATTGATCACTCAGCTTGATGTTGAGATGGCAACAAGAGGCAATAACCGCGTCATTTATCTAAAGAATGCGAAAGCGGAAGATTTGGTTGATGTGCTGAAAGGAGTGTCTGACAACTTGCAGGCCGAAAAACAGTCTGGGCAAAAAACGGGGCAAAGTTCACAACGCACTGAAGTGATGATTTCAGCACATGCGCCGACCAATTCCTTAATTGTTACCGCTCCGCAAGACATTATGAAAGAGCTAGAAGATGTGGTTGCGCAGTTGGATATTCGTCGCGCTCAGGTATTGATTGAAGCGCTGATTGTCGAAATGGCTGAAGGGGATGGCATCAACTTAGGCGTGCAATGGGGCTCACTCGATAACGGCTCTGTAATTCAGTATGGCAACGCGGGCGCGCCAATCGGTAAGGTAATGATTGGTTTAGAAGAAGCCAAAGATACCACCACCAGTAAAGCGGTTTATAATTCTGATGGTACTTTCTTGCGTAATGAAAACACTACCACCAAAGGGGATTACTCTACTTTGGCGTCAGCGCTCGGTGCGGTCAATGGTGCAGCCATGAGCTTAGTGATGGGCGACTGGACGGCCCTTATCAGCGCTGTGTCGAGTGACTCCAACTCGAACATCTTGTCATCACCGAGCATTACCGTGATGGATAATGAAGAAGCCTCCTTCATCGTGGGTGAAGAGGTGCCTGTTTTGACAGGTTCGAGCGCGGGCGCAAATAACGATAATCCTTTCCAAACCGTAGAACGCAAAGAGGTCGGTATCAAGCTGAAAGTGGTACCACAAATCAACGAAGGCGACTCAGTTCAACTGAAAATTGAACAAGAGGTATCCAACGTATTAGGAGCGAATGGTGCCGTCGATGTCCGTTTTGCAAAGCGTCAATTAAATACATCGGTCATCATTCAAGACGGGCAAATGTTAGTTCTGGGGGGGTTGATTGATGAGCGCGCGGTCGAAAGTGAATCCAAAGTCCCACTATTAGGCGATATACCGGTTTTAGGCTATTTGTTCAAATCGACCAGTACCCAAGTTGAGAAGAAAAACCTGATGGTCTTTATTAAGCCGACCATCATTCGTGATGGCATGACGGCCGATGGCATCACTCAGCGTAAGTACAACTACATTCGTGCTGAGCAGCTCTATAACGCTGATCGCGGTTTGAAGTTGATGGCGAACGACAATATTCCTGTGCTGCCTAAGTTTGGTGATGACCGTACTCATTCTGCGGAAGTACAAGCCTTTATCGAACAAATGGAAAAACAGCAATGACCGAAGTTTTGTCGCAACCTCACTACCGTCGTTTACCGTTTAGCTTTGCCAATCGTTTTAAATTGGTATTAGAGCTGGTAGAAGACAACGAGCTGCCGACGTTATTTTATGTCGCTCCGCTGGCTATCGAATCATTAGTCGAAGTGAAACGAGTCGTGAAACAGCCGCTCAACTTGGTTGAAATTTCACTGGCCGAATTTGAAAGTAAGCTGACCCAAGCTTACCAACGAGACTCGTCAGAAGCGCGACAATTAATGGAAGATATTGGTGCTGACAGTGATGATTTCTTCTCATTAGCCGAAGAGCTGCCGCAAAATGAAGATTTGTTAGAGTCAGAAAACGATGCGCCCATCATCAAATTGATCAACGCCATGCTTGGCGAAGCGATCAAAGAGGGCGCGTCGGATATTCATATTGAAACCTTTGAGAAAATCTTGTCGATTCGTTTTCGTGTCGATGGGGTACTGCGTGAAGTGTTAGCGCCGAGTCGTAAATTAGCGCCGTTGCTGGTTTCACGCGTCAAAGTAATGGCTAAGCTTGATATCGCTGAAAAACGTGTACCACAAGATGGCCGCATTTCATTGCGCATTGGCGGCCGAGCGGTCGATGTTCGCGTGTCAACCATGCCTTCGTCTCACGGTGAGCGTGTGGTGATGCGTTTGCTAGATAAAAACGCTACGCGCTTAGATCTACACAGTCTAGGAATGACGGCAGCCAACCACGAAAGCTTCCGTCAATTAATCAAACGACCGCATGGCATTATTTTGGTGACGGGCCCAACCGGTTCAGGAAAATCCACCACCTTGTACGCTGGCCTGCAAGAACTCAACAGCAACGAGCGTAATATTTTAACCGTGGAAGACCCGATTGAGTTCGATATTGATGGTATCGGCCAAACTCAAGTCAATCCTAAAGTGGACATGACTTTTGCGCGAGGATTACGTGCTATTTTGCGTCAAGACCCGGATGTGGTCATGGTTGGGGAAATTCGTGATTTAGAAACCGCGCAGATTGCGGTACAAGCGTCTTTAACTGGGCACTTGGTGATGTCGACTTTGCACACCAATACCGCCATCGGTGCGATAACACGTTTGCGCGATATGGGAATTGAACCCTTTTTGATCTCATCATCGCTGCTTGGCGTATTGGCACAACGCTTAGTGCGTACCTTATGTCCAGATTGCAAAGAGGCCTACCAAGCAGACAATGAGCAGAAAAAACTGTTCAATTGTAAGAAAAAAGAGTCGCTGACACTGTATCGTCCGAAGGGCTGTGACAAATGCAATCACAAAGGGTATCGAGGCCGAACGGGTATACATGAATTGTTGCTGATTGATGATGAGGTACAAGCCTTAATTCATAGCGAAGCTGGAGAGCAAGCGATTGAAAAAGCGGTGCGGGCGAAAACACCGAGCATTCGTGATGACGGGCTTGATAAAGTGCTGAAAGGCATTACCTCACTTGAAGAAGTGATGCGAGTGACGAAGGAAGCATAATGGCGGCATTTGAATATAAAGCGCTCGACGCCAAAGGCAAACAAAAAAAAGGTGTTATTGAGGGGGACCATGCTCGGCAGGTTCGCCAGCGCTTAAAAGAGCAAGGGCTTATACCGATTGAACTCATTGAGACGCAAGCGAAAGCGGCTCAGCGTGAGCAATCGCCTTTGAGTTTTAAGCGCGGTATCAGTACACCGGATTTAGCGCTCATTACTCGCCAGTTATCCACTTTAGTGCAGTCAGGCATGCCATTGGAAGAGTGTTTGAAAGCGGTATCTGAACAATCGGAAAAGCCGCGTATTCGCACCATGTTGGCCGCTGTACGTTCCAAAGTGACTGAGGGTTATACCTTGTCAGACAGCTTAGGTGATTATCCACACATCTTTGATGACCTGTTTCGTTCGATGGTTGAAGCGGGCGAAAAATCAGGTCATTTGGATTCGGTGCTTGAGCGTTTAGCGGACTATGCTGAGAATCGCCAAAAAATGCGTTCCAAGTTACAACAAGCGATGATTTATCCAGTGGTGTTGGTGGTGTTCGCGGTGTGTATTGTGGCTTTTTTGCTGGCGGCTGTGGTGCCTAAAATCGTCGGACAATTTGTCCAAATGGGGCAAGAATTACCGAAGTCGACTCAATTTTTACTCTCCTCAAGTGATTTTATCCAGCATTGGGGTGTCCAATTGCTGGTGCTATTGGTGATCTTGATTTATCTCGTCCGATGGTTGTTAAGCAAGCCGAATTTGCGGTTGAAGTGGGATAAAAAAATCATCGGCATGCCGTTGATTGGCAAAATCACTCGCGGTCTCAATACTGCGCGTTTTGCGCGAACTTTGTCTATTTGTACCTCCAGTGCGATTCCTATTTTGGATGGGATGCGTGTAGCGGTGGATGTGATGTCCAATAAATACGTTAAGCAACAAGTGTTGTTGGCGGCTGACAATGTTCGCGAAGGGTCGAGCTTGCGTAAAGCGCTTGAGCAAACCAAGTTATTTCCACCGATGATGCTGCATATGATCGCCAGTGGAGAACAAAGTGGTGAGCTCGAAAGTATGCTGACGCGCTCGGCCGATAACCAAGACGCGAGTTTTGAATCGACGGTCAACATCGCATTAGGTATTTTTACCCCGGCATTGATTGCATTAATGGCTGGGTTGGTACTGTTTATCGTGATGGCGACCTTGATGCCGATTTTAGAAATGAATAATTTAATGAGTCGTTGATCATGACTGAATTCTGCAATGATAACGACCAAACTATGTTGGAGGTTGGAATGAGAACAAAAACAAATAAACAGTCGGGCTTTACTTTGCTTGAAGTGATGGTGGTTGTGGTTATTTTGGGTATTTTGGCGAGTTTTGTGGTGCCTAATTTGCTCGGTAATAAAGAAAAAGCTGACCAACAAAAAGCGATTACCGATATTGTCGCACTCGAAAATGCGTTGGATATGTATAAATTAGACAACAGCGTGTACCCAACGACAGATCAAGGCTTAGAAGCGCTAGTGACCAAGCCGTCGAATCCTGAGCCACGCAACTACCGCGATAACGGTTATATTCGCCGTTTGCCAAATGATCCTTGGGGCAACCCTTATCAATACTTAAGCCCTGGTGATAACGGTACGATTGATATCTTCACGCTAGGTGCTGATGGTCAAGAAGGTGGCGAAGGCGCCAGTGCCGACATAGGCAACTGGAACATGCAAGATTTCCAATAAGAGAGAGGGCGGCCTTAGCCGCCCCATTTATCTGATGCTATCTCAACGCGGTTTTACCCTACTCGAAATACTGCTGGTGCTCGTGCTGCTCTCGCTTAGTGCTGTGGCCGTTATATCGACGCTACCTAGCACGAACAACGATGATGCGAAACAGTACGCGATGAGCCTTTATCAGCGTCTACAACTGAGTAATGAAGAAGCTATTCTCAGTGGCAAAGATTTTGGTTTGCGGGTCGATGAAAAAAAATCGCATCTGGTTTTCCTATCGATGGAGGACAAGGGATGGCAGCCGCTAGAGAGCAAGAAAATGGCTTCACAGCTCCAACTGCCTGAGGGGTTATCTCTCCAGTTTGAGCTGGGAGGAAGTGCATGGAAAAACGACGATCGACTTTTCAAACCGGGCAGTCTGTTTGATGACGATAAGTTTGCTGATGAAAACGAACAGAAAAAGCAGCTACCACCACAAGTGTTTATTTTATCGAGTGGTGAGCTGACTCCTTTTGTCCTGAGCATCCATCTTAATCAGCAAGATGCAGAGCAAGGCTGGCGAGTGGTAGTGAAAGAAAACGGGGAAATCACGCTGTTCGCTCCGGGAGATGCGATCGATGGGTAAACAAAAAGCGATGACGCTGTTAGAAGTCTTGGTGGCGCTGGCTATTTTTGCCACCGCTTCCATCAGTGTGATCCGTTCGGTCAGCCAACACATCAATACCGTGAGTTATTTGGAAGAAAAAGCGTTTGCCGCCATGGTGGTCGATAACCAGATGGCGCAAGTGATGCTTACTCCTCAAAACGTACAAGCGAAAAATGGCAGTGAAGTATTGGCGGGTCGAACCTGGTATTGGAAAGTCACTTTAGTACCCACTGCGGATAATTTATTGAAAGCTTTTGATGTTAGCGTGGCTAGTGAAAAAGAAGGATCACCTTTGGTGACAGTGAGAAGTTATGTCGCCAAATAAACAAAGCAAAGGCTTTACCCTGATTGAAGTGCTGGTGGCGATTGCGATTTTCGCTAGTTTGAGCGTTGGTGCTTACCAAGTATTGAACCAAGTCCAGCGCAGTAATGAGATTTCAGCCCAACGTAGCCAACGTTTGAACGAATTGCAGCGCGCCATGGTGTTAATGGATGGCGATTTTCGGCAGATGGCAACGCGTCAATTTCGCACCAATGGTGAAGAGCCAAGTCAACAGATGCTGATTTGGAAAGAGTACTTGCTCGACTCCGATCAAAAAGGAGTGCTGTTTGCACGATTAGGTTGGCATAACCCACAGCAGCAATTTCCACGCGGGGAAGTCACTAAGGTCGGCTACCGAATTAAAGAGGGCGTGTTAGAGCGTATATGGTGGCGTTATCCTGATACTCCTGCAGGGCAAGAAGGGATCATCACGCCATTGTTACATGATGTTGAGTCACTATCGCTGCGCTTTTATAACCAAGATAAATGGAGTGAAGAGTGGATTGATGCCTTGAAAATCCCACAGGCGGTGGCCGTGAAATTGGCGCTGAAAGATTATGGCGAGATTGAGCGTATCTACCTTACTGCTGGTGGTGGCATCAATTCGACCAATAAAGAGGCTGATAATAATGGCGCACCCTAATCGAGCCCAACGCGGTGTGGCGTTAATCGTTATCTTGCTGTTGTTGGCGATTATGGTGTCGATTGCCGCAACCATGTCCGAGCGTTTATTCACACAGTTTCAAAGAGCGAATAATCAAATTAGTTACCAGCAAGCCTATTGGTATAGTGTGGGTAGTGAAGCTTTAGCCAAAGTTGCTATCGAGCAGAGCTACAAAGACAACGAAACGATTAACTTAAGTCAACCTTGGGCGATGAAAGAGCAAACGTATCCATTGGATTACGGCACTTTGAAAGGGCGCATCCTTGATAAACAGGCTTGTTTTAACCTGAATGTACTCTCGAGAGCCAGACCTGCGGCAGGGAGTGTCGAAAAACCCTATTTAGTGCAAGTGTTGCAACGGTTATTGGAAGAGCTTGAGGTCGACAGCTATCAAGCCGAAGTGATTGCCGATTCGGCTTGGGAGTATATTGATGGCGATTCAGATGTGCAGTCCTCTTATGGCGTAGAAGACAGCCAGTATGAATCAATGTCTCCTGCTTATCTGGCGGCGAATAGTTTACTTGCGGATAACAGTGAGTTGCGCGCGGTTCAGCAGGTGAGCGGTGATGTAATGAATAAAATAGCGCCTTATATCTGCACTCTCCCCACTGATGATTGGCGTTTGAATATCAATACATTGGAACCCGATCATGCCAAGTTATTGGTGGCGATGTTCAGCCCGCACTTAAGTGAAGGGGATGCAAAAAACTTACTCGAGAGCCGACCATTTGATGGTTGGGCTTCGGTAGACAATTTTCTCGCAGAGGCCGCATTGGCTGCTGTGGAGAGCAAAGTGAAAGAAGAAGCGAAACAGTACCTAGCTGTCGATAGTGCTTATTTTGAACTGGATGCTCAAATCTTGGTTGATGACTCGCGAGTTCGTATTCGCAGTTTATTGTTTAGTGATAATAGAGAAACCGCAACGGTCATACGCCGTCGCTTTGGAGGGATCAGTGAGCGAGTTTCTGACCGTTCGGCTGAGTAGTCAACAAGACGCTGAAATACCTTGGCTGGTGTGGTCAACACAGCAGCAAGAAGTGATTGCCAGCGGTGAAATATCCGGATGGGAGCAGCTATCTCAGCTCTCTAGCTATGCGGCTGAACGCGCCACGATTGTGCTGCTCGCTGCCAGTGATTTAGTTCTCACTGAGGTCGCGATTCCATCAGGGGCGGCTCGTCGCTTAGAGTCAATGTTGCCTTATCTAATCGAAGATGAGATCGCACAAGATGTGGATGAGCTGCATTTTTCAATTTTGCATAAAACCGCTTCCACTGCTTACGTTGTCGGGGTGGATCGTGCTTGGTTGCGTACCCGCTTAGATGAGCTCAAAGCCGCGGGTTTTGACGTGAAAAAGGTATTACCGGATGTGTTGGCTATCCCTGCATCTGAGGGGTTGTCGGCACTGCAGATCGGCCAAGAATGGTTAATCCGTAAAGGTGAGTATTTAGGGGTGAGCATTGAACCGCAGTGGTTAACGCTGTTTAGTGCTTCAGAATGGGTCAAGCAAGAGGGGCACTATTTACCGCTAGAGGCGTATACCCCGCTCCCTGAGCTGACATTGGCTGAAGGGCAACATTGGCAACAGGCCGAGCCTCATTTAGTCATGGCGTTGCTGACTCAGCAAGCAATAGCGAGCAAAGTGACTTTACTGACGGGAAGTTTTAAAACCAAGTCCTCGTTTTTGAAGCATTGGCAAGTATGGCAAAAATGCGCATTAGCGGCCGCGGTGTTGATTGTAATTTCAACCAGCCACCATCTTTTGCAAGCTGGGCACTACGAAGCGCAAGCCGATGCTTATCGAGCGGAGAGTGAACGTGTTTTTCGCGCGGTTTTCCCTGATAAACAGAAAATACCCACTATCAGTTACCTGAAAAGACTGATGAATGATGAAGCGGCTCGACTCTCTGGCGGTGGGGCCAATGGTTCGATGTTGGAGTGGTTGTCGAAGTTGCCCAGCAGTATCGGCAGCGTACCGAACATGCAGTTGCAAAGTGTTAAATATGATGGCAATCGGGGTGAAATTCGCCTTGAAGTTCAAAGTAATGATTTTGAAAGCTTTGAACAAGCGCGCCTTAAATTGGAAAAGCAGTTTGTGGTTGAGCAAGGGCAGTTAAACCGCTCGGGTTCTGTAGTTAATGGTACCTTCATACTGAAAAGCCAGTGAGGTGAGTGACATGAAAAATAGCCTGAGTGCACTTCAACAACGATGGGCGGCCTTTTCCCCTCGTGAACAGAAATTACTGTTAGGTGGTGTGTCGCTGTGTGTGGTTGCGATCATTTATTGGGGCATTTTAGCGCCACTTAATCAGAAAACCGAGCTTGCGCAAGCCCGGATTATCAGTGAAAGACAATTGCTTAATTGGGTGACGGATAAGGCCGATGCCATTACTCAATTGCGCGCACAAGGTGGTGGGGTGGCAACGACGCAACCGCTCAATCAAGTCATCTCATCAAGTGTGCAGCGTTTTCAAATTGAGCTTATTCGTATTCAACCGCGTGATGAAATGATGCAGGTTTGGATACAACCACTTCCTTTCTCTAAATTGGTGGATTGGCTTGCCTTTCTAAAAGAGCAGCAAGGTGTCGATGTCGAGTTTATGGACATCAACCGTGCTCAGCAAAGTGGCGTTGTCGAAGTAAAACGCTTACAACTGAAGCGAGGTGGTGAGTGAAAAAGAAATTGCTCTATAGCGGGTTCCTTGTAATGGTTTTTCTCATCAGTGTGGTCGCGCATATTCCGGCTTCCTTGGTGATGAATCAACTCTCCTCTTCCGAAGTCATGCGTGTCACTGGTGTTGACGGTACGGTGTGGTCTGGTAGTGCTCAGCAACTCTTTTGGCAAGGGCAAAATGTCGGCGATCTCAACTGGGACATCCAAGTATCACAACTGCTGATGGCCAAGTTTGAAGTGGCGGTACGCTTTGGACGCGGTAGTGATATGGGAGTTCGTGGCAAAGGCAATCTTGGTCTGGGGTTTTCTGGCCCTTATGCGGACAAGGTTGTGGTTTCTGTCGCGGCTAATAAATTAGCGACGCTGTTTCCGCTGCCTGTACCAGTGACTTTTCAGGGGCAAGTCGAGTTGTCCCTGAACCATTACCGCTATGATAGCCCGTGGTGTGAATCTGCCGAAGGCTCACTTGCGTGGACTCATGGCCGAGTTGACTCACCTTTAGGAGAGCTCTCGCTTGGTCCGGTAGTGGCAGATCTGCAATGTCAAAGCAATCAGATGACATTGAACGGTCAGCAAAACAGTGAGCAAATGAGCAGTGAATTTGCCCTGCAGCTGCAACCAGATATGAGTTACAGTGCGAAAGCGTGGTTTAAACCTGAAGCGCAATTCCCACCCGAAATGGCGGAGCAATTACAGTGGATTGGAGCGCCAGACAACCAAGGTAAATATCAGTTTAATTATCAAGGCCAGCTTTGATTGGTTTTTTAACCGTAATCATTTCATACCCCAATAAAAATGCTGAGTCTATTGATCGGCATTTTTATTGGTAATGGCCGTTATGGTTTGACTTGTAAAATGGTATTCCAAGGCAAATCGGCATCCCCTAACACAATAAAGTTGGGGTTTTCTAACGTTTCACGCTCATTGTAGGACAGCGGTTGCAGTTGCGTGTTGAGGATGCGTCCGCCCGCCTCTTCTACGATGCATTGCGTGGCGGCGGTATCCCATTCACCGGTTGGGCCGAGGCGCAAATAGCAGTCGACAGCACCTTCTGCGACTAAACACGCTTTCAGCGCTGCCGAGCCCAGCGGCACTAGCTCATAATTCCATGCGCTGCTCATGCAACTTGTAATACGGTTAATATCTTGGCGGCGACTGATCGCAATCGCGATGGATTGCCCAACGGTTTCGTGCTTGTGTGTTTCAATACGCAAGCTTTCAGACATGTCGGGGATCTTCCATGCGCCTTTGCCTGCGTAGGCGTAGTAGGTCACGCCAGAAACTGGCCCATAGACGACGCCCATCACTGGTTGGTTTTCTTCGATCAGTGCGATAATGGTGGCAAAGTCACCACTGCGCGCAATAAACTCTTGCGTACCATCAAGCGGGTCAACCAACCAGTATCGCTGCCATTGGCTGCGTTTTTCTAGGCTAATGTCCGCCGCCTCTTCCGACAAAACAGGAATATCTGGCGTGAGTTCACTCAGTCGTTCGCAGATCAGTTTATGCGCAGCAAGATCGGCACTGGTGACTGGGGTGTGGTCACTTTTGGTGAACGCTTCGTAGTTTTTCTTTTCGTAGATATCGAGAATCAATTGCCCGGCAGAGCGAGCGATTTCAATTACGTCAGGCAGTAAGTAAGATAAATTATTGGCTGTTGGCATCATCAATCCTATAGCTCTACTTTGTTATTTTAGGCTGCGCAGAGCAAGCAGTAGTGCGGTAATGCTTCGGGCTTCACAGAAATCGAGGTGAGTCAGTAGCTCTTCTGCTTGGGCCAGAGGCCAGCGAATGACCTCTAAAGGTTCGGGTTCATCGCCTTCCATTACTTCTGAGTATAGATCTTGTGCTAAGAAGAGTGTCATTTTGCTCGAAAAGTAAGAGGGGGCAAGTACCACTTCTTTTAAGGGGGTTAAGGTGCTTGCGCCAAAACCAATTTCTTCTTTGAGTTCACGATTTGCTGCTTGTTGCGGGCTTTCTCCTTGGTCAATCAAACCCTTAGGGAATCCGAGCTCATAGCGTTCAGTGCCAGCGGCATACTCTCGAACCAGCAGTAAATCTCCTTGTGCCGTTACTGGCACCATCATGACTGCATGCCGGCCGCTCGGTTTCATTCGTTCATAGGTGCGCTGTTCGCCGTTAGAAAAGCGTAAATCTAATGATTCGATGGTAAACAGGGTCGATTGGGCTGCCGTTCTTTGGGCTAAAATTTCGGGCAGTTTTCTGGTTGGCATACACTAATTCCCGTAAGGCAAATGACTTTTCTAACTATATGAGAAAATGACCTTAATTGAAAAGGACTTGAGCGCGGCAAATGATTTTAAGTATAAAAAAGCCGAGAATCTCATCTCGGCTTCGTTTTTCTGTAATCCACGTATCTAGCGATTCACTAGTAGTAAGAGTGCTCACCACGATCGTGTTCAGTAGCATCGCGCACCGCGGTTAATTCGCCTTCAAATTGTTGAAGCAGTTCTTTTTCAATGCCTTCTTTGAGGGTGACATCGACCATTGAACAACCGTTACAGCCGCCACCAAAGGCGACAATCGCAATACCATCTTCGGTGATTTCAACCAAGCTGACATGGCCACCATGGCCAGCTAACTGCGGGTTGACTTGAGTTTGAATCGCATATTCCACACGTTCAATCAGGCTTGCGTCATCAGACACTTTACGCATCTTCGCATTCGGAGCTTTAAGTGTCAGTTGTGAACCCATTTTATCTGTGACGAAATCGATCTCTGCGTCTTCTAAAAACGGCAAGCTCAGTTCATCGACATACGCAGAAAAACCTTCAAAGGCAATTTCAGTATCAGTCGCTTCCACTGCCTCTGGTGGGCAGTAAGAGACGCCACACTCTGCATTTTGAGTGCCTGGATTGACTACAAAAACTCGGATGTTAGTACCATCAGGCTGTTGCCCAAGCAACTTGCCGAAATGGGTTTGGGCTGTTTCGGTAATAATAATAGAATTTGACACGACGAATACCTGAGTAAATTTATAGGTTATTACTTGCCATTCTACTCCTGAAACACGGCGGATCCAGTCCTTTTTACGCGCTAAATAAAACCGTGTTGGTTAATCTTTAGGTTCAGGAGTACGGCATATGCAGTAAATATCAATCCTTTCGACACCGACTTCAAGCAGTAATTGACAGATTTGCTGCACGGTACTGCCCGTGGTCACTACATCGTCAACAAGTGCAATGTGCTTGTGCGTGGGAAGGTGCCGTAGTGTGAATGCATGTTTGAGATTTTGTTTGCGCTGTAATTTAGAAAGCCCTTGCTGCTGGGGCGTTGCGCGATTGCGTTTGATCAACTGGTTATCGCAGCTAGCCCCCAGTTGTTGACTTAATTGAGAGGCAAGTAGTGCGCTTTGATTGAAGCCGCGTTTTAAGCGCCGTTGCCAGTGCAGCGGAACGCTGGTGATGAGCGGGGCGGGAGTGTCGATACGTGGCGTCAGTAAGGCACTCAAATGGCGAGATTGCCAAAATTGACCTTCATATTTGAGTTGATGAATGGTGTGACTGAGCGGAAAAATGTAGTCGCCGACACAGTATAGGCGTTGCCAAGGCGGAGGATTTGCTAAACATTGCCCGCATTGAGGTACGGTAATAAGCGTTGGCAGGCCGCACTGTTGGCAGCGAGGTTGCGGTGCAAAATAGGTTAGGCAGGTCTTACACCAAGCCCCAGTTTGATGAGTTTCAATCGGTAAACGACACAGTAGACACTGACGGCTTACCAAGCGAGTGATGGTTTTTTGAACCCAATGCGATAACATAACCCAACCAAAGCTGTGAAACGAAGTATGGTTATACTCTTGCAACTTGAATCAGTCTTTGTGTTGACCGTGATTTCAAGTCAGTGAGTGTATGATCGGTATTTTTTCAGCGAAGAAGTGTGAATTTAGTGGGGGAATTTGTGAGCATGGCCACAGCGTTATATTGGCAAGCCTCAGGCGAGGGCGATGATCTTGTCTTGGTGCACGGTTGGGGGATGAATGGTGCAGTATGGCAGCAAGCGGTCGATGTGCTTAAAGGACATTTTCGTGTGCACGTGGTTGATTTGCCTGGTTATGGTCACAGCGCTGCTAGCCACGCCGCTGATCTAGAAGAGATCGCGCAAGCGCTAATCATGCAAGCGCCTAAACAAGCCATTTGGGTCGGTTGGTCTTTGGGTGGGTTAGTGGCGACTCATATGGCACTGCATCACCCAAGTTATGTGAGCAAATTGGTCACTGTGGCGAGCTCTCCCAAATTTGCGGCACAGAAACCGTGGCGTGGCATTCTCCCTCAAGTGCTCAGTGCCTTTACTGAACAGTTAATGGACGATTTTCAGGCTACTGTTGAGCGCTTTATGGCACTGCAAGCGATGGGCAGCCCTCAGGCAAAGCAAGATGTGAAATACCTAAAACAAGCGGTGTTATCACGGCCCGCGCCGAACCCACAATCATTGTTAGCGGGTTTGGTCATGTTGGCCGAGGTGGATTTGCGCCAGCCTTTGACAGCACTCTCGATTCCCATGCTTCGTCTATATGGTCGGCTTGATGGTTTGGTGCCGGTTAAGGTGGCGCAAGAGTTGCAAAAAACCTTGCCCAATAGCGAGCAGTACATTTTTGGCAATTCCTCCCACGCACCGTTCATCACTGAACTGGACGATTTTTGCCAGCAGCTCATCGCCTTTGCACGTTAAGGCATTGATACCCATGCAATGTCTTTCTACTTAAAGCTACAGCTGTGTTGGCTCACCTCAATCACATCGTTGTTCTCTCATGGGGATTCGCCCGCTTGCTGTCTCTATCTGCGGCGTCTTGAAACGTCAAGTCGTTGGGTGCAAATGTTAAATTAAAAATAAATTTGCTAAAAGTTTGAGCAATCTGGTCGATATAAAGTCTAACCCAGTAGTGCTGAGCGAAAGCAGGTCTATCGGGGCGGGCGATACTGAGGAGGTTTCGGCTATGATGGTGTCACCAACGAACGTAAGTGTGCCACTTATCGCCCCATCGGTTAATGTGCAAACGGAACAGGCCGCGCGTGACAATCGGATCCGCGCCCCTGTGATGCCAACCGTCGAACTGGCTAAAACCAACGCTGAGCGTAAGGTAAAGGCGGATGATAAAAGACGAAAACAGTCGTCATGGGACCCTTCAGAGCATCCAAGCTATGAGGTTGGCACCGAATACGAAACATCGACTTCTTATCAAGAGGAGCAGAAAAGCGAGCTCGAAAGGCTGTTTGACTTGCTCGCTCTCGCCACCTACAGCAAGGATCAAGGTAAAAGCTATACGATGCGGTTTAGGTTACCTAAACACATTATTGATGCTGCGATAACCGAAGGCAAAATGGCGCGCCGGCGAACTGTAATTAAGTACTATTATGGTCACGCGGTTGCACCCAATACGCCTTCTGAAGTGATTGCGGTGTTGTAGGTCGATGAATGCGACTTATCGCGATAAATAAAATCCCCACTTAGGCGTTGGCCGCAGTGGGGATTTGTGTTTTTTGCGGCTCTGATATGAGCGACGCGGTTAGGTGCTTTTCACTGTGATTCGTTTATCCAGTAAGTTATGCATCGCCGCTATTTTTTCGCTTTAGCAAAGGCGGCGGCGAAAGCTCCACCCATCGCAGCGTTTTGTTGTGGCTCTTCACGACGGCGTTGCGGTTGGCTACTATTTTGATGCGAACGCGTGTTGCCACTTGTTGCGCCAGAGCGTTGGCTGCGGTTATCTTGCCCCGGCTCATCGTTTAAGCGCATCGAGAGTGCAATGCGTTTTCGCTGCACATCGACTTCCATCACTTTGACTTTGACGATGTCGCCTGCTTTCACCACTTCACGCGGGTCGGCAATGAAACGATCAGTCAATGCAGAGATATGCACTAAGCCATCTTGGTGAACGCCAATGTCGACAAAAGCACCAAAGTTGGCCACATTCGATACCACGCCTTCCAAAATCATCCCAATTTCCAGATCTTTCATTTCAGTCACGCCGTCAGCAAAGGTCGCGGTCTTAAACTCAGGGCGTGGATCGCGGCCCGGTTTATCGAGCTCTTTGATGATGTCAGTGACAGTCGGTAGGCCAAAATGCTCGTCGGTGTAATCGACGGCGTGTAAGTTGCGCAAAAATTCACTATTGCCGATCAGTGCTTTGATCTCTTTGCTGTTTTTTTCGGCGATGGCTTTCACCACTGGATACGCTTCTGGGTGAACCGAAGAGGCATCGAGTGGATTTTTACCATCCATAATGCGTAAGAAGCCCGCACATTGCTCAAATGCTTTTGGCCCTAAGCGCGCGACTTTTTTCAGTGTAGCGCGTGAAGCGAAGCGTCCATTTTCATCACGATAATCAACGATGTTTTGCGCCAGTGCGTTAGACAAGCCAGCCACGCGTGTTAACAGCGCGGCAGAGGCGGTATTCACATCCACGCCCACCGCGTTGACGCAGTCTTCAACAATCGCATCTAAGCGTTTGGCGAGCATCGACTGGCTGACATCGTGTTGGTATTGGCCCACACCGATCGATTTTGGATCGATTTTCACCAGCTCGGCAAGTGGATCTTGCAGGCGGCGAGCAATCGACACCGCGCCGCGTAGCGACACATCCATATTGGGGAACTCTTTGGCCGCCAACTCAGAGGCTGAGTAGACCGAAGCCCCTGCTTCGCTAACAATGATTTTCTGCACTTTCAGGTTGCCGCGCTTAATGACATCGGCGACAAAAGTATCGGTTTCGCGCGATGCGGTACCGTTGCCAATCGCAATCAAATCGACGTTAAATTGGCGCACCAACTGCTCAACAATTTTCGCTGATTTGTCATGTTGGTTATGCGGTTGATGCGGATAAATCGTCTCGGTCGCCAGTACCTTACCCGTGGCGTCCACTACCGCAATTTTCGAACCCGTTCGCAAACCAGGATCTAAGCCGAGAGTGGCGCGTGGGCCAGCCGGTGCGGCCATCAACAAATCTTTTAAGTTGGTGGCAAACACTTCAATCGCTTCGATTTCGGCACGCTCTTTCATTGCGCCCATCAGTTCGGTTTCCATGTGCATTGATACTTTAATGCGCCACGCCCAACTGATCACTTGTTTGCGCCACCCATCGGCAGGGGCGCTGCTTAAGTGAATGCCATAGTGTTGTGCAATCAGCGTTTCGCAATACGATTGGCGCACGCCCTCTTCTTGCTCTGGGTCGGCATTCATGCTCAAACTTAAAAAGCCTTCATTGCGGCCGCGAAGCATGGCCAATGCTCGGTGTGAAGGCACTTTACTGAGCGTTTCATTATGCGCGAAGTAATCTTTAAATTTCTCCCCTGCTTGCTCTTTGCCTTCGACCACGCGAGAAACCAATTCGGCACTGCGCGTCAAATGGCGGCGCACTTTGTCCAGCAGGTTGGCATCTTCCGCAATGCGTTCCATGATAATGGCGCGTGCACCTTCCAGTGCTGCTTTGATATCACTGATCCCTTTCTCGGTGTTCACATAGTGTGCGGCCTCGGTTTCAGGGTCGGTTTGCGCTTCATTCCACAGCTTGTCTGCCAGGGGTTCAAGCCCTGCTTCAATCGCAATTTGACCTTTAGTACGACGCTTAGGTTTGTAGGGCAAATAGAGATCTTCAAGGCGAGTTTTACTGTCTGCTTGGTTGATCTCTTGTGCTAGCTCGGCGGTGAGCTTGCCTTGTTCTTGAATCGATTTCAGAATGGTTTGGCGGCGATCATCGAGCTCGCGCAGATAGGATAAACGGCTGTCTAAGGTACGCAGTTGGGTGTCGTCTAGCCCACCCGTGACCTCTTTACGGTAACGGGCGATAAAAGGAACGGTGTTTCCGTCATCAATAAGTGTGACAGTCGCTGTCACTTGCTCAAGACGCACATTTAGCTCTTGTGCGATCAATTTGCAGATAGCTTGGCTCATCCGTGGTTTCTCTTTTGTAGTTCAGTAGCACCACCACTCAGGGTGGTTTGAATAGGGTAACTATTGGGGCACGTTAGACTTATTTCTAGTCTAATGGCGCGCTGTTATGAGATTAGTGAGATAACCTTCTACCCGATTGTGCCAAAGAGGTCACGTAACGCGTGTGATTTTGATGTCATTTTTCAGCGTTGGCAGAGCTAAAACCGAAGATGAGTTTGGTGGCTAAAGATAAGCTCAGTCAGTTGGTGCCGAGCGAAAATGACAGTATAGTAGCAAGCCATCGTGATGAATGTATAACCCGCGGCTACCTTGAATGTGCGGCGGTGTGTAATGGGAAAAGATCTTGAAGACCAAACTGATTACCCGTGAGGGCTACAATAAATTAAAGGCAGAGCATGACCATCTTTGGCATGAAAAACGGCCAGAAATTACCAAAATAGTCACTTGGGCTGCAGGCCTCGGGGATCGCTCTGAAAACGCAGACTACACCTTTAATAAGCGTTTACTTCGCCAAATTGATCGCCGAATTCGTTTTTTGAGAAAATTTTTACCGGAAGTGACGATAGTTGATTATTCGCCTCAACAAGAGGGGAAAGTGTTTTTCGGTGCTTGGGTGGAAATTGAAAATGAAGCGGGTGATGTAAAGCGCTTTCGCATTGTTGGCCCAGAAGAGATTTACGGTGACGCGAAAGATTACATCTCCATCGATTCACCGATGGCGCGTGCTCTGTTGAAAAAAGAGGTTGATGACGAGGTGCAAGTGCCCACGCCCACCGGCATCAAAGAGTGGTTTATTAACTCGATTGAGTATGAAAAAGGGCAGTGAACGGAGTATTTGGTTCAAAATATTCCTCGGTCGCTCATTTTTCTCACCTCACTTGCTTCGCAACGCCTCTAACGGTTTTTTCAACACGGCGGGTAGCGAGTAGAGCAGCAGTAGCCGTAGGGCGTGGTTGATCATCACAAACGCGGGTTCCATGCCCAGCAGTAGGGCGACGGCGGTCATCGCTTCTACGCTGCCGGGGACCCAAGCTAAAAGTAATACCACCCAAGATTTATCCAGCAGTAACGCAAACAAGCCAGACACTGCGACGGCGACCAGCAGACCAATCAGTGTAACCATCACACCCGCGCGCGAATAAGCCATGGCTTCGCGCAATGTGGTATCGGCAAGGCGTGCGCCAATCAAAATGCCCAGCAGTGCGGTGGCGAATACCACCATCCATGTTGGAAGTTGTAGCGCAATGCCTGTCGAAAAACTATTGAAACTGGCCGTGACCAGCAGTGCCGCCAACATATAGGGCGCGGGAATGCCGAGCAAGGTCGAGCCTTTGCCCAGCAGTAGACTAAGCAGCGCAAGCGCAAAGAAAATCAACCACGCGTAAATCGTTAAACTGCTCTCAACGGGGGCAACGTCGGGCGTGCTATTGGAGATAAAAAGAGCCAGTAACGTGAGGATCATCAAGCGCACCGAGTGCGAATAAACCACTTTGGTTGAAGGAGTCTGGCTTGATTCGCTGATCACCAAAATCGCTGCCATCGCGCCCGGTACCGCACCGAGTAGAGATTCAAACGGTGACCAACCTTCTCTTTTGCGGAGCCAAAGAAAGCTGCTGGCGATCTGCAAGCTTAAGCAGCAAACCAAACCGATAATCACCGGTAGGGTTAAGGTTTCGCCCAATTGACTTAAACTGATGGTCGCCCCAACGCTGATGCCGAGCACAATTTGCACCGTCAACAATAACCCGTTAGGAACGCGAATGGATAAGAGGTGTTTTTTATGCAGCACAATGACTAAAGCTGCGGCAATAAACATTTCAGAAAGCGGAATGGCGAGCAGGCTTCCCACACTTGCCGCAACAGCTGCGATCACCACAATGTGAATAAACAGAGTAAAAGAAGCTCTTTCGAACATTATGCCTTTCCTTAATAAATTGTGCAGCGTAAATGCCATCGTTCCTCTAGCACTTCACGTTGCAGTGCTTGCGTTTGGCTTTCTCCCGTATCGATATGACCGTCGGGGATGATGATTTAGGCCATCGCAGGGTTTAAACGTGTCCAGCTTACTAACAATAATGCAGCGAATGCCAACCACACCAAAGTGGCACATACCAGTGTGCTGGTGAGAGGTAGCCAATAACTGAAGTAGTATACTGCCAACAGATATGCCGCATACGGGATAAGCGAGTAAAGGCCAAACAACGCGGTGGTGCGCAGGTCTTCCATCGTGCGTTCGGTGCCTACAATGTAATGCGCAATCAGAGCGAAGGTAGGAAACAGCGGTACAAGACCAGCAATAAAAAAGCTTTTGCTTTTAGAGAGCAGGGCGATGATCAACACGGCAAGCGCACCAAGCAGGCACTTGAAAAACAGAGCTGCCATGACATTTCCTTTTGTCAGAATAGATTAAGTGTTGCTCACTATAAATCACTGACAGGTTAACTAGAAATGTTCATTGATGGGTTTGTTATTTTCTATGCAACATTTCTTCAAATCCAAGTAAAATGGCCGCCACTCTTTTTATTCGGCGGCGTGTTGTATCATGCGGCTTGGTTGGGCAAAGATGAAATTAGGAAAACGGCTCACGCAACTAGTACTGCAGATCAACCGCCACTACGATCATATTTGGGATTGCTGCTGCGATCACGGTTTGCTTGGCGCGGCGTTACTGAAGCGCTGTCCAAATAGTGTGGTGCATTTTGTAGATATTGTGCCAGCGTTGATTGAAAAGGTGACGCTTGATTTAACGCGCTATTTCCCTGCAACGGCGTCGTTACCGCGCTGGCGTGCACATTGCCTTGATGTGCGCGATTTGCCGCTTGATAACCATTCTGGCTCGCATCTACTGATCATCGCTGGGGTTGGCGGTGATTTAATGAGTGAATTCATTGCCGCGCTGGTTGAGCGTTATCCGCATCGCTCGTTCGATTTTCTGCTTTGTCCTGTGCATCACGGCTACACCTTACGTGAACAGTTGATGTCACTGGGCGCGAGATTACAACAGGAACAACTGGTGGAAGAGAATCGGCGTATCTACGAGCTGCTAAACGTGCAGATTCATCCGCCTGCAGTACGAGGTAAAGAACCAAAATTACCCCTCCTTAGTTTGGCCGGCGAATCGATCTGGCAAGTGGCCAATGATGAGCAAAAAATGATTGCCCAGCGTTATCTGACGCAATTGCAACAGCATTATCAGCGTAAAGCGCAAGGCGGCGATGTTAGCGCGCAAAAGTGTTGGCAAGCCTATCAGCCGATTAATATCACTTGTCATGGAAATTTTCGCGATGGAAATAGCCCAATAGGCGGAGAATATGAAAGCACTCAATGATCTGAACTTGTTTGTCGAAACCGCACGCCAAGGCAGTTTTTCTAAGGCGGCCAACAGCGTATCGCTGACCACGGCCGCGGTCAGTGCCGCCATTCGCCGTTTAGAAGAGCAGGTGCAGTTTCCGCTCTTTGTCCGCTCGACACGTCATATGCGCTTAACCCAAGAGGGGGAGATTTTCCTCGCCAAAACTCAGACAGCCCTTGCCACGTTGCAAGAAGGGCTCGATCAGATAGCATGCGCGCGCGGTCAACTGGCGGGGAAGCTGCACCTCAGTGCCCCTTCGGATTTGGGGCGCAATTTACTGCTGGATTGGATCGATGAATTTATTGCCTTGCACCCGAACGTCATCGTTAAACTGGATCTCTCCGATCGCTTAGCGGATATGTATGCTCACCCGATGGATATTGCGATTCGTTATGGCCATCCTGCTGATTCCAATTTGGTTGCGATGCCGCTGTGTGAATCAAACGAGCGCGTGTTGTGCGCCTCGCCAGAATATTTGGCAACGCATCCACCTATCCTCCATCCTGACGATCTGCAACATCACAATTGTCTTTGTTATATGCTGGCCGACACGCTGCATAACAAGTGGGTTTTGAGCCGAGAGGGCGAAACGCAGAGTGTGGTAGTGCAAGGAAACCCCGCATGCAACGATGGTGACGTGGTACATCGATTGGCTGTTAAAGGCAAAGGCATTGCCAATAAGTCATTAATGGATATCAGTCAGGATATTATTGATGGGCGCTTAGTACGCATTTTACCGCAATGGGAAAGTGGGCCAGTGCCAATTTATATCGTGTGCGCAGACCGACGTTTGATCACTCCAACCATTCGCGCTTTTCAGGAATTTATTCGTGGAAAAGGCTGCCAGCAACGACAAGCGGTACTGACAGCCATCAAACAGCGTGAGAGTTAATCCCGCATTAGCCAACAAACGTTAGCGGGCGGATTTGTAGGTATTCCAATGCCTCTTGCTCGCTAAGCTGTTGTTGAAAGTGCTGAAAATGCGCACTCTGCTGGTGTTGTTGCAAGCTCTCCTCTGAGCACCAAATCTCCTGCATCAAGAATAACCCGTCAATCGAGTTATCACGATAGAGCTCATATTGGCAGCAGCCTGTTTCGTTGCGGCTCGGTTCAAGCAGCGCTTCAAGCATAGCTTGCACTCGCTCTATTGAGTCGGGAAGGGCTTTGATTTCGGCTAATAAGTGGATCATGGCTTATAACTCAGTAAAGACGGTTTGCTCTGGCCAGCGAGATTTCGGCAGCTTGGCGTTGAAATCTTCTTCGCTGTGGTAACCGAGCGGTACAATTACTAAGCTGGTGAACCCTTTTTCAGTCAGGCCAAATTCTTGGTTGAGCACCTCGGCATCAAACCCTTCAATGGGGACAGCATCAATGCCCATCGCAGCCGCTCCGAGCAGCAGTGTTCCAACATTTAAATAAACTTGTTTTTGCATCCAGTGTTCGGCGTCATTGAGCGTTTCTCGATGCAAGTTAACAAAATAGCTGCGTCCGCCGTGCATGCCTGTTTTCGCTTCTTCATTGGCAAAGCGGCCATCTTTCTCTTCGTTTTCCAGCAGCGTCAATAAGTAGTTATCATCAATATCGGTTTTGGCGCAAAACACCATCACGTGAGACGCATCCAAAATTTTGCGTTCGTTAAAGGAAAATTGACCTTGCGCCGCTTTGGCGATACGCGTTTTGCCTTCCTCGCTAGCCGCCAAAATAAAATGCCAAGGCTGCGAATTGACGCTAGAGGCGCTCATGCGTACCAGTTCTTTAATATCAGCGACTTGCTGTTCAGTCAGTTTACGGTTGGTGTCAAACGCTTTGGTGGAATAGCGCGCTTGCGATGCTTGAACAATATTCATTTTTCCCTCCTAGGGAAGATAACATTCGAGATGGCGCTAAGATAACGGACTGAGTCCAAACAAGAAACCGCCTCTTGCTTAATTCATTTTCAAAAAAAATTTGATAATCCGAATTTGAAAACGCCCTAGCTTGCGGAAAAAGTTAGCACTATCTCATGATATTTCTGAATTAGCGCATACACTTAATGTGTACGGTAGATCATCATTAAGGGATATGGTCACTCACTAAGCGTTAATGATTGTCTAATATATTCAAAAGGTTGCTTTGGCCGGAGAGTATGCATGACGGAGTGTAAGTGCATTTGTTGGTTTATTCTCTTTTCTCTTCCCATCCACTCGGCGTGGGCGGATATTGACTACGGGCCTGCGCAAAGCTATGTGCAATCGCCACTGCATACCAATAGCCTTTCTGCACAACTTCGCTCCGGCTTTTCGATGCAAGAGGAAGAAGTGGAGCTCTATACCAGCGCGACTATCGCCAGCATTTGGGCGATCACTCCCCACTATAGTTTGGATTATTACCAGAATCAGCTTGCAATGGGCGGTAAATGGCAGCTCACTTCGAAGTGGCAGGTTGAGTTTAATTATCGTTGGAACTTTGCTGCCAATAATCATTTAGATGGCTTAACACTTGCTTTTCATGACTGGTTTGGCATTGATCAAAATGGGCGTGAGGATGTCGATAACGATCGCTTCATCATTCAAATGCCAGAGTACGGCATTGATCAGGAAGCGTTCCGAGGCGAGACATTGAGCCGTGCGTTGACCAGTTATTTACAGTACCAGCTGGTGGATAAGTCTCATCACGGTTTGTCATTGGGAGTTTCACTCTATTACAACGATCCATACCATGGAATATTCAACCTGTCTGAGTTTGAACAAGCGGTGCAGCTTAATTATGGCTACCGAAGAGGTAAGCATGCACTTGATACGCTGTTGGCTATCACCTTTCGCAACCCGACCAATGTACCAGGCCAAACACAGTATCATTCGAGCACTTGGTCGATGGGTACCAGTTATCGATATCAGTGGTTAGAACGCCATTATCTGATTGGGCAGGTCTCATTCTATCAAGGCCTTTCAACGGGGGAGGATGACTTTTCTAAACCATCGACCGAGTTTATTTTGGGGTATCGTTATCAAATGAGCCATTCAGCGATTGAAGTTACTGTGGTCGAGAATATGTTTAATGCCAATAACAGCACCGATATTGCCTTTGGTTTAGGCTATCGCTATCGTTTTGGCCGCTTTGATAAAGAGCCGAACTGACAAACGATGTCATCCGCTTAGTGTCTAACAACGAAGCGCGACAAAAGACATAAACGTTAACAATTCTTTGCATGATTTTAGCCGCAACGGTGTTACATTTTACTCGCTCGGTTTGATATTGGCTGAAGCTCAGAATTAGGTGGGATCTCAGATGCAAGAAAACTATAAAATTTTAGTGGTGGATGATGATGCGCGTTTACGTGCATTGCTTGAGCGTTACTTGTCAGAGCAAGGTTTTCTGGTGCGTAGTGTCGCCAATAGCGAACAGATGGATCGCCTGCTCACTCGTGAAAACTTCCACTTAATGGTGCTTGATTTGATGTTACCGGGTGAAGATGGTTTGTCTATTTGCCGCCGCTTGCGTAACGCCAATAACATGTTGCCGATTTTAATGCTGACCGCTAAAGGCGACGAAGTGGATCGTATTGTTGGCTTAGAGGTGGGTGCGGATGATTACCTGCCCAAACCGTTTAACCCGCGTGAACTACTGGCGCGAATCAAAGCCGTGCTACGCCGCCAGGTGATTGAAGCCCCCGGCGCGCCAAGTGCTGAAGAATCGGTGGTTGAGTTTGGTGAGTTTCGCTTGAATTTAGGTACCCGCGAAATGTTCCGTGGTGATGAGCCAATGCCGCTCACTTCCGGTGAATTTGCCGTATTGAAGACCTTAGTCACCAATGCGCGTGAGCCGATGTCGCGCGATAAGTTGATGAATATGGCAAGAGGGCGTGAATACTCCGCAATGGAGCGCTCGATTGATGTGCAAATCTCGCGTTTACGTCGCATGCTTGAAGTGGATCCAAGCAAACCACGCTACATACAAACGGTGTGGGGCTTAGGTTACGTCTTCGTTCCAGATGGTAAAGAGTCTTAAATTTCAATCAGCTCCTGTCGGTTAACCCACAGGAGCTTTTTTGTCGCCTTTTTGATAGTACGTTCATAGCGGGTTTTCCTATGCGCATTCGCAGTTCCTTTACTCAATCGATTTTGCTCTTCTTTTCATTGCTGATCGCCAGCCAAGTGTATTCTTATTACGCCGTATTTAACTATGCTTTGATGCCCAGTTTGCAGCAGTTCAATAAGATTTTGGGCCATGAGATCAACCTAATGCTGGATGATGCGGCGAACAATACATCGAAGCTGGGAATGGACGCCTTACAGCGCCGCCGAGTGTTAGAACAGTTGGGTGTCACTATTCATGGTGAAGAGAGTGAGATGGCCCAAGAGTATCACGATGCCATCAGCATTGATTTGATGAGCGAGGAGATGAGCAATGAGCTCGGCTCGCCGACCGATGTGCGGATGATTTTGGGTAAAGAGAGTTATATTTTATGGATGAAAGTGGACTCTTTTCCGGGGTCATTAATACGCATCCCTCTCTCTGAGCTGCAAAAAGAGGATTTTGCGCCACTATTTCACAATAGTTTGGTGATGGCGTTATTGATCGTCTTAGGGGGATGGCTGTTTATTCGTCTGCAAAATCGTCCTTTAATTGCCTTAGAAAAAGCCGCCAAAGCCGTTGGCCGAGGTGAGAACCCGCCACCATTGCCACTCAAAGGCGCTTCTGAAATTCGCGCGGTGACGTTGGCGTTTAATCAAATGTCGAAAGGGATCCAAGCACTTGAAGAGGATCGCTCATTATTGATGGCGGGGATCAGCCACGACTTACGTACGCCGCTGACTCGTATTCGCTTAGCCACGGAAATGATGTCTCCAGAAGAGAGTTATCTCGCCGAAGGGATCATCAGTGATACGGAAGAGTGTAACGAGATCATCAGTCAGTTTATGGACTACCTTAAACCCGTCAATAAACAGACCTTTACCGCCGTTGATCTCAATGAGATCGCCAATGATGTCGCCACTGCCGAAGGGGGCTACGAGATCAAAATCGATGTCGCGCTGCATTTACCAATGCAGCCAGCCTTTGGCAATGCGATCGCCATTAAACGCGCGGTGAGCAACTTAGTGGTGAACGCCATTCGTTATGGTAATGGTTGGGTTAAGGTGAGTACGGGCAGTACCGCAGATAACAAAATGGCTTGGGTTTGTGTGGAGGATAATGGCCCGGGTATTGATCCTAGCCAAGTGAGTAAAGTGTTTGAACCTTTTACGCGTGGTGATACGGCGCGCGGCAGTGAAGGCACAGGGCTTGGTTTGGCGATAGTGAAACGGATTGTTAGCCAGCATCATGGCAGCGTTGTGGTGAGTAACCGCAGTGAAGGTGGACTCAAAGCGCAACTGAGCTTCCCGACCAAATAGGGGCTTATTCACTCAATAACACAATGGGCTCAGTTGAGCCCATTGTGTTTACGGTTTATGCCTTTTCGGCTGCTGACCGAAGTTTTTGGGCACATCCATGTAATCAGTTGGTTTTGAGCTCTTCGAGTTCTTCTTCTTCGCGTGGCAATTTTTCTGGCAGTAGCAAGTTGAGAAAAATGGCGGTGATACCGCCAGCCGCTACGCCGGATGAAAAAATGCTCTTAATGAACTCGGGCATAAATTGCAGAATCTCTGGCTTTTGCGCAATGCCTAACCCCATCGAAAACGACAGTGCCATGATTAAAATCGCGCGGCGGTCGAGATCCACACGGGAAATAATACGCACACCCGCGGCTGCAATGGTGCCGAACATGACGATGGTTGCACCGCCAAGTACCGGTTCAGGAATCAATTGTACAAAGCTTGCCACGCCCGGGAACAGGCCGAGCAACACCAACATGGCGGAAATAAAGTAACCCACATAACGGCTGGCAACCCCGGTGAGCATAATTACGCCATTGTTTTGGCTAAAGGTCGAGTTGGGAAAACTGTTAAAGACCGCCGCCAGCGCGGAGTTCAAACCATCAGCCAGCACACCACCTTTAATACGCTTCATGTAAATCGGCCCTTTGACAGGCTCGCCCGACACTTCAGAAGTGGCGGTGATATCACCAATCGCTTCCAATGCGGTGATCAAGAAAATCAGTACCAGAGGAATAAAGAGTGACCAATCAAAACCTAAACCAAACTGCATAGGTATTGGTAGGGCAATCAGGGCAGTCTCACTCAGTGAATCAGTGTTCACCATCCCCATCAAGTAGGCCATGATATAACCGACGAACATCGCAATCACAATCGATGCTACGCGAATGTATGGGTTACTTGAGCGGTTGAGCAGCACGATAAGTCCAAGCACGGTTCCCGCCAATGCCAGTTTGTCTAAGCTGCCAAAAGTGCCATCGCTGAGCGCAGCATAGCCGCCACCCATAGAAACTAAACCAACTTGTACCAGTGTTAAGCCTATCAGGGTGACCACAATGCCCGACACCAGCGGCGTGATCACGCGGCGCGCGTATTGCAGCACTCGTGATAATAGGATTTCAGCAAAAGAGGCGACTAAAATGGTGCCAAAGATCGCCGCCATCATAGTGCTGATATCTGCACCACCCGCTTTTAATGACAAACCTGCGCCAATAATTGGCCCAAGAAAGTTAAAACTGGTGCCTTGGATAGAAAGTAAACCGGAGCCAATCGGGCCAATGGTACGGATCTGGATAAAGGAGGATAAGCCAGATGCAAACAGCGACATGCTGATGATGGTGTTAGTCTGTTCGGCAGAAACACCAAGTGTTTGGCAAATAATGAGCGAAGGGGTGATGACCGCAACAAACATGGCTAGCAAATGTTGTAAAGCGGCGAAAATGGTTTGGGGTAGCGGTGGCCTATCGTTGAGTTGATAAACCAAATCAGACTTACGCGAAGCGTTGTGGATAGTCATACTGTTTTCCTAATGGTGCGTTGTTGTCTTAGCGTTCGCTGAGTGGGAGCACTAAGTGGAGCAGACACGTCATCTGTGATTGCTGTTAATCAGAATCTGCTCGGACTGGATAAGTGAGTAGTTCACTAAAAAAATTGGCGAAATTATAGAGGGTTTACGCAAGAAAGCAAACGTTTGCTTTGCTGTGTAAGGGAGAGGGGAATACAGAACGAACAATCTTATGCTTTGGCGTAGATGTCCTTCTCTCCTAACCAGCGATCGATAATGGCGGTCGCGTGGCTTGGATAATGGTCGTGTAAGTAGCGAGCAATGCGCTGTACTTCAGGAATTAAACGTTGGTCACGGACTAAATCCGCAATTTTGAAATCCGCGAGGCCGGTCTGTTTGGTACCAAGCAGCTCACCCGGACCGCGAATTTCTAAGTCTCGCTGAGCAATTACGAAACCGTCATTGCTCTCACGCAGTACGCCCAAGCGCTTTTGCGCGGTTTTCGATAGTGGTGCATGGTAGAGTAATACGCAATGACTGGCGACAGAGCCTCGCCCTACGCGGCCGCGTAATTGGTGCAACTGCGCTAAGCCCAAACGCTCAGGGTTTTCGATGATCATCAAGCTCGCATTCGGCACGTCAACGCCAACCTCAATCACCGTTGTGGCAACCAGCAAGTGCAGTTCATTGTTTTTAAAGGCTTGCATCACCGCTTGTTTTTCGCTTGGCTTCATTCGGCCATGCACCAAACCGATTTTGACATCGGGCAGAGTGCGTTGTAGTTCTTGCGCTGTGTCGGCGGCGGCTTGCGCTTCTAGCACCTCAGACTCATCAATCAAAGTACAGACCCAATAAGCCTGTTTTCCTTCACTCAAACAGGCATGACGTACGCGCTCGACGATATCATCACGCTTTGTATCTGGGATTGCGACAGTTTGAATGGGCGTTCGTCCCGGTGGCAGTTCATCAATAACGGAGGTTTCTAAATCAGCGTAAGCAGTCATCGCTAAAGTTCGTGGGATCGGCGTTGCGGTCATGATTAACTGGTGCGGATACGCGCCTTGCTTCGCCCCTTTCTCACGCAGTTCTAAACGCTGGTGGACACCAAAGCGGTGTTGTTCATCAATGATGACGAGCGCAAGGTGATGAAATTCAACTTGTTCTTGGAAAAGAGCGTGAGTACCCACTATCATTTTTGCCTCACCGCTGGCAATGCGAGCCAGTTCTGTTTCTTTCGCTTTGCCTTTTAATTTACCCGCCAGCCAGCCGACTTGGATGCCCATTGCTTCAAACCAGTTGGCAAAGTTAATTGCGTGCTGCTCGGCCAGCAATTCCGTCGGTGCCATTAATGCTACTTGATAGCCATGTTCGATAGCACGTGCGGCGGCTAATGCAGCGACTAGGGTTTTCCCTGAGCCCACATCACCTTGTACTAAACGCATCATGGGGTGAGCTTGTGCCAGATCGGCTTCGATCTCTGTCACAACACGTGTTTGTGCTTTAGTGGGAGAGAAAGGCAGTTGTGCAAGCAGTTGTTGTTTGAGTGTGCCAGACCCAGCCAGTGGCAATGCGATATCTTGCTGGCCTTGATGGCGTACAGCCAGCATGGAGAGGTTTTGCGCCAACAGCTCTTCCATAATTAGGCGAACCTGCGCCGGATGTTTCCCCTCATCAAACAGTTGCAGGTTAATGCCCGGTGGCGGCCGGTGAATGATGTGCAGCGCTTCAGAGAGCGTAATTTGGTGATCATACAACCCGGCAGGTAGCAATTCTTGTACGGCGGCTTTGTCGAGTAAACTTAATGCTTGATCAGTGAGTGTGCGTAGCGTGAGTTGGCGCAGGCCATCGGTTGTTGGGTAAACGGGTGTTAAGTTAGCTTCGACATCTGGCTGTTGCTGAGGAGCATAAAATTTATAATCAGGATGAACAATTTCAAGGCCGAATCCACCACGTTTAATTTCACCGTAAGCGTGCACTAACTTACCTTCAGTGAAATTGTTTTTCATCCCAGCAGTAAAGTTAAAAAAACGCAGCGTAATGGTGCCGTTACCATCGCTTATTTTTACTGTGAGCATTTTGCGTTTGCCAAAAACCGTATCCACCGCCATGACTTTACCTTGCACGGCGGCCCAAAGCCCGGGATGCAATTTAGCGATAGGGTAGATCCGTGTGCGGTCCTCATAACGTAAAGGGAGATGGAACAGCAGATCTTGCACACTGATTAAGCCAACCTTTTCCAGTTTTTCAGCCACTTTAGCGCCCACGCCAGAGAGTGAGGTGAGAGGAATCGCGGACAGTAGCTGTGACATAACAGGGCTCATTAACAGTATCGTTATGTATTATTCAACCATCGAACTGTTTTTTTGTACAGCATAAAATCATGTAATGGTCGATAAGCGGCAGGCCATCGGCTAATTTGAATAGTGACGCCTAAAATGCAAGATGGGGGTAGGGTATCGGAAAATAAAAAACCCCATGAGTGGTTAGCCGCAAGGGGTTTTATTTGTTTGGATAGTTTAATTTTTCCGGCGTCGCACTTTCAGTGCATGAGGCATCACACGAATTTTTTTCATGATGTTTGCTAAGTGAATGCGATCTTTGGTGGTCAGCAGCACAGTAACAGTATACAAACGTCCATCACGCTCCTCGGTGGAGAGGCCATGAATGTTGGAACCTGTTTTCGAGATTACATTGGTCAGTTCCGCTAACGCACCTTGGTGGTTTTGCATGTCCACTTTCAGTTCGGTGATGAACTCTTGGGCGTAATCTTTAGACCACTCAACCGCCATGTAACGATCCGGCTCTTTTTGGTAGCCACGAACATTAGGGCAGGTTTCACGGTGCACCACTAAACCACGGCCCGGAGATACATGCGCAATGATGTGATCGTCTGGAATGGGGTGGCAGCAGTTAGCAAACGTGAGCAAAATACCTTCAGCGCCGCGGATCGGCAGTTTCTTTTTCGGTTTGCCATCATTGCTTTCCACTTCGGTCAGCTCATCAGCATCGCCAAGCAGACGACGCGCAATGACAATACTCATCAGTTCGCCTAAACCAATCGCGGCCAGCAGATCATCGACCGTGGCCATTTTAAGCTCACCAATCACATGCTTAATGTTCTCGTCACTGATGTCACTGAGTGAAAGATCACCCAGCGCGTGATTGAGCAAACGTCTACCAAGTGTGATCGATTCCTCACGGCGCATGGTTTTAAGCACTTGACGTATCTTAGTACGAGCGCGAGACGTGACCACATAGTTGAGCCAAGCGGCATTAGGGCGAGCCCCAGGTGCGCTGATGATTTCAATCGTTTGGCCGTTTTTCAGTGATTTACTTAACGGATAAGGGTTTCGATCAACACGAGCTCCAACACAGGTATTACCGACATCGGTGTGTACCGCGTAGGCAAAATCAACCGCAGTTGCCCCGACAGGCAGCTCAACGATGCGGCCTTTGGGGGTGAAGACGTAGATTTCATCAGGGAAAAGATCCGACTTAACGTTCTCAATAAACTCAAACGAGTTGCCAGCGCTTTGTTGTAGCTCAAGTAGGCTTTGCATCCAGCGCTGTGCTTTAATTTGCGCGGTGGTGCCAGTGCGTTCGCCATTACCTTTGTAAGACCAATGAGCAGCAACACCTTTGTCGGCCATCTGTTCCATGTCTTCAGTGCGGATCTGCACTTCAACTGGGACGCCGTGTGGGCCGACCATCGAGGTATGCAAAGATTGGTAGCCGTTCGCTTTGGGCACGGCGATGTAATCTTTCATGCGCCCCGGGCGAGGTTTGTACAAGCTATGAACTTGGCCTAATGCACGATAACAAGTGTCTGCAGTGTCGACCACGACTCGAAAAGCGTAGATGTCCATAATGGTGTGAAAGCGCTGCTCTTTGGTTTTCATCTTGTTATAGATGGAGAACAGGTTCTTTTCACGGCCGACCACGCGTGCTTTCAAACCGAAATCTTGCAAGCGGCCTTCAATTTCACTGTGGATGCGTTGGATCATCTCTTTGCGGTTACCGCGAGCGGATCTTACCACTTCTTTCAATACGCGATAACGATTTGGGTACAATGCTTCAAAGCCAAGCTCTTCTAGCTCAGTCTTGATGTTATGAATCCCTAAGCGGTGAGCAAGAGGCGCGTAAATCTCTAACGTTTCACGGGCAATACGACGCTTTTTATCCGGGCGCAATGCGCCAAGGGTACGCATATTGTGTGTGCGGTCAGCAAGTTTGATGAGAATAACGCGAATGTCTTGCACCATTGCCAGCACCATCTTACGAAAGTTCTCGGCTTGGGCTTCTTTACGATCACGAAATTTCAACTTGTCGAGTTTAGAAACCCCGTCTACCAATTCCGCCACGGCGTGACCAAATTGCGCTTCAAGATCGTCTTTAGTGACATCGCAATCTTCGATGACATCATGTAATAACGCTGCTTGTAGCGTTTCCAAATCAAGGCGCATATCAGCCAAAATTCGAGAAACCGCAACAGGGTGAATGATGTAAGGCTCGCCGCTAGAACGGGTTTGCCCTTCATGGGCTTCACGTGCGACCACATAAGATTGACGCAGAGCCTCAATTTGAGGCTCTGTTAGGTATTCTTGGACAACGTCTTTAAGGCTATCAAATAGATACAAATTATAGGCCCGGAAGGTTGTTGAATTTGAATGGCAGAATTAACGGTTGTGAGCGATGCTGCTTACGGCGGCCAATTCTGCGGCTTCTTGCTCTTTCTGCTCTTGGCGCTCACGAGCATCAAGCACATCTTTCGTGATAAGACCTTCTTCGATTTCGCGCAGAGCGATAACGGTTGGCTTATCGTTCTCTTCTGGCACCAATGAATCTTTACCGCCAGTTTGCATTTGACGAGCGCGGCGAGCCGCAATCAGAACTAGGTCGAAACGATTGCCCACTTTTTCAACAGCGTCTTGAACAGTTACGCGTGCCATGAGAACTCCAAATAGTTAACTAAAAATTTTTAAATGACGAGAAAGTATACAGTCTAATCTTTGTTTATACTAGCGATAGACTTTGCCTTGTTTGAGCGGGTGATTATTCCGCCAGTAGCGCGTTGAGCATGCTGTTATATTTAGCAGCTTGCTTGTCTTGCTTCAATCGTTCAGCACGTAAAATAGCTCTGAAATCCATTAATGCCACATCGAAATCATCATTTATGATGACATAGTCGTATTCGGTGTAATGCGAGATTTCAGCTTGAGCTTCATTCATACGTTTAGCAATGACGGCTTCGCTGTCTTGACCACGAGCATTCAAGCGGCGTTCCAATTCTTCTTTTGAAGGAGGAAGGATAAACACACTTTTTGCATCCGGCATTTTGTCGCGTATTTGACGCGCGCCTTGCCAGTCAATATCAAGAAAAACGTCAATGCCTTTGTTGAGGTTATTTTCAATCCATACCTTAGAGGTGCCGTAGTAGTTGCCAAATACTTCAGCATGTTCGAGAAATTCACCTTTAGTAATCAACTCTTCAAACAGCTCTTTTTGCACAAAATGGTAGTGAACACCATCTTGTTCGCCCGGGCGCATGCCGCGTGTGGTATGTGAAACAGAGACTTTCATCGCATAGGTTGGGTTGGTTTCCAACATCGCAGAGATCAAGCTTGATTTGCCTGCACCACTGGGTGCAGAGACGATATAAAGAGTACCTTTGCCCATCTGTTCTGTTCCACGTTAGGTTAGGATTGAATACTGATATTTGCGTCTATCAGCATGTTAAAAGATAGCACTGACCCAGAGAGTTTCATCCTAGAAAATGAAAATAAGGCCAGAAAAAATGGAGGCGAAGAGTAGCACGTTCCCATGGATGTCTACAACAAAAAGGTCGGCCTTTAGCTGTGAAAGGGGAATTTTAAAACGGTGATATTTTCTTCAATGGGTAGACGTTTGCTCTTATTTCAAGGCTTGTCGAGGGGGTTTATTGCTGTATAATCGCCCGCCGCTGAGCTCGTGATTTGAATATGATTGCGTGGTAAGCCTATAAATTAATGCAAGACTAATTCTTCGATTTGGGTTCCCTCGCCCCCAAAACAAACTAAAAAGGTACACAATGAGTTACTTTACCCTTGCGCAGCAGCGCAAAGCTTTGGCACTTTTAGTGCTATTTCATTTGATCATTATTGCATCAAGCAATTATTTGGTTCAGTTGCCCTTTACTGTATTCGGTTTACATACCACTTGGGGCGCATTTACTTTCCCATTCATTTTTCTGGCAACGGATCTCACTGTACGCATTTTTGGTGCAGCGTTGGCTCGTAAAATCATTTTCTTAGTGATGTTACCGGCTTTGATTGTTTCTTATGCACTCTCGGTGCTATTTTTTGAAGGTCAATTCCAAGGGCTTGCCCAGCTTCATGAGTTTAATCTGTTTGTTGCGCGTATTGCGATTGCCAGTTTTATGGCGTATTTGCTAGGGCAAATTATGGATGTGCATGTGTTTAATCGTCTGCGCCAGATGAAGCAGTGGTGGGTTGCGCCAACATGTTCTACGTTATTTGGTAATGCACTAGACACGGTCGCTTTTTTTGCGATTGCTTTCTATCAAAGCCCCGATCCGTTCATGGCTGAACATTGGACCGAAATTGCCTTGGTTGATTATGGTTTTAAACTGGTGATCAGTTTAGGCCTGTTTGTGCCGATGTACGGTGTGCTGCTCAATTACTTGATCCGGAAGCTGACAGCGGTCAACCCTGATTTTCGAACCGTTGGGATCAATGCTCAGTAGTTGAAATGTTCAGTAGTGGAGTAGCAAGCCATTATACTAGGAAGATAGAAAATCAAAGCCCGAGCAAGTGCTGCTCGGGCTTTTTTATGTGTCTGCATCTTATAACTATGATAGGTCGATAATGAGTGGCCAACCAATGTCGCTTTGACGGTTTGCTTCAATATCCAGCTCGGCGGTGGTGAGAGGATTGGCCGCTAACCATTTGGCGGATAACCGAAGAGTCAGTTGGTCACCTTGAGCTTGCAGTGTAAATTTAGGCTGTAGTGCCTCGTTACGACGATGGCTGAGCAATACGGCAAGGCGCAGTAAACGTAACACCCGCTTGGCGCTGTTGCCCGACAGAGCATACTGCTCTGGCAATGAAGAGAGCTGCTCGCGATAACGACGAGCAATTTCGCCTAGAAAGTGTTTCTGTGCACGGGTATAGCCGGGTAAGTCGAGGTTTTGTAACAGGTAGGCGCTGTGTTCACCGCCTTTTTTTAAATCAATCGCTAACCCTATTTCATGCAATTGTGCAGCGGTAGTGAGCAGCATTTCAGCTTGCGGTTCCGCAATCCAATCTTCCCCCCCACACTGTTTGAGCAGCGATTGGGCAAGTTGAGCCACTTGCTTGGCGTAGTCAACATCAATTTGATATCGCACCTGGACGCTATTGATGGTACGCGTTCGAATGTCATCTTGGCGCAGCTCTTCGACCATTTCATACACTAAGCCTTCACGCAATGCGCCGCCAGCTAAAGTCATCGATTCAATCTCGAGCAGTTCAAAGATGGCGATTAAAATCGAGAGGCCACTTGGGAAAACTAACGCTCGCTCTAAAGTTAAGCCTTCAATATCAAGCTCTTCCAAGTGATCGGCGAGCATCGCTTGTTTTTGCAAGCGTTTTAGTTTGGTATGAGTGATCACCTCATCCATCCCTTGCGCCAGCATAATCTCTTGCAACGCTTGTACTGTGCCACTGGCACCCACGCACACATCCCAACCTAACTGTGTGTACTGCTCAAGGATAGGCGCTAACGTCTGTTTTGCCGCATCGATCGCTCGATTAAAGTTAGCCGCGTTAAGCTGTCTGTCTTTAAAATGGCGCTCAAGCCAAGTGACGCAGCCCATTTTTAAACTGGTTAACGCTTTAGCATTGAACCCTTCACCAATGATGAGTTCAGTACTGGCCCCACCAATATCGACAACCAAGCGTCGTCCTAAGCCACCTGAAGTGTGCGCCACTCCTTTATAGATAGTTGCCGCCTCTTCTTCACCGGAAATTACCTGAATGGGGTGGCCGAGTATTTGGTTGGCTTGAGTTAAAAACAGTTCAACGTTGGTGGCTGTACGCAGTGTGGCAGTGCCAACAATACGGATATTGCTGGCGGGTACATCTTGCAGTCGTTCCGCAAATAAACTGAGGCAGTCCCATCCTCGCTGCATCGCTTCTTGGCTAAGAGCGTTGTTATCATCTAACCCGGCGGCCAAGCGTACTTTGCGCTTTATTTTGGCCATCGTTTGTACACTGCCATCAATATGACGCACGATGAGCATATGAAAACTGTTCGACCCAAGGTCGATGGCAGCGTAGAGCGGCGAGGAGACGGCTTTACTCATAAATGGATTACGAACCCTTATTACTTTGATGCGGTTGACGTGGGCGACGACTTTGTGGCTTACGGTTGCCAGTACGAGGGCCATTGTTATTAGTACGGCGCTGCTGAGGATTACGAGAACGCAAACGAATTGGCGGCGGTAAGTCTTCAATCAACGCCGATGCATCGTAATCAGAAACAGGAACCGCGTGCCCGGTGTACTCTTCAATCGCGGTTAGGTTAATGGCGTACTCTTCACAGGCAAAACTAATCGAGTGACCACTCTCTCCTGCGCGACCTGTACGACCAATGCGGTGTACGTAGTCTTCACAGTCATCAGGTAAGTCGTAGTTGAATACGTGTGTGACTTGAGGAATGTGTAAGCCTCGCGCTGCCACGTCGGTTGCAACAAGAATGTCGACATCACCGGTAGTGAATTGCTCAAGGATTTTTTCACGTTTCTTCTGCGGTACATCACCCGTTAGTAGGCCGACACGGTGCCCATCTGCAGCTAAATGACCCCAAATAGAGTCGCAGCGGTGTTTTGTGTTGGCAAAAATGATGGCGCGATCTGGCCAGTCTTGTTCTATCAGTGTCTGTAATAGCGCCATCTTATGTTCGTTAGACGGGTAGAACAGCTCTTCTTGGATGCGATGGCCAGTTTTTTGTTCTGGTTCAACAACCACGTGCTCAGGGTTATGCATGTGCTCGAACGCCAACTCTTGAACGCGATAAGAAAGCGTGGCTGAAAACAGCATGTTCAGGCGCTCTTTAGGTTCTGGCATACGGCGAAACAGAAAACGAATGTCCTTGATAAAACCAAGGTCAAACATGCGATCAGCTTCATCCAGCACAACGGCTTGAATATTATTCAAGTTAAACACGTGTTGTTTGTAGAAATCGATGATACGTCCTGTTGTACCGATCAATATGTCGACACCATCTTGCAGCTTAGACAACTGCTTATCGTAGCTTTCACCACCGTAAGCCAGCGCGGCTTTGATGCCAGTGCTGGCAATCAGAGGTTCGGCGTCGTTATAAATTTGAATCGCTAACTCACGAGTCGGGGCCATAATAATGGCACGCGGCTGCGTCGGTTTTCGCCCTTCATGTTCAGGGGTTGTTAGTAAGTGGTTAAAAGTAGCAGCGAGAAACGCAAGCGTTTTACCAGTCCCTGTTTGGGCCTGGCCTGCAATGTCTTGGCCGGTGAGCAGTACCGGCAACGCCAAGGCTTGGATCGGGGTACAGTAATCGAACCCTTTTTTTTCCAATCCTTCAACAACTTGAGGATGTAATCCCAAATCGGCGAACTTTTGCTCTGTGATATGTGTCTTTTTCATCGCCATAGAATATCAGCTTAAGCTTGCAATACGAAAGTAAATACATTCCAATAGAGCATCTATTTACTGGTTAGCTTATAATCAGTGCAGAAAAACATATTGGAGTGGAAGATGAGCGATAAGATTTTGCAGCTTACAGATGATGGTTTTGAGAACGATGTAATCAAAGCTGCAGGCCCTGTTCTTGTTGATTTTTGGGCAGAATGGTGTGGTCCTTGTAAGATGATTGCGCCAATTTTGGATGAAATCGCTAGCGAGTACGAAGGCAAACTGACTATCGGTAAATTAAATATCGACCACAACGCAGGTACTCCACCTAAGTTTGGTATTCGTGGCATCCCAACCTTGCTGCTGTTCAAAAATGGCAACGTCGCTGCAACGAAAGTTGGTGCGTTATCAAAAACTCAATTGAAAGAGTTTTTGGACGCAAACCTATAACAGGTATCGCAAAGCCGTACATTTTCTGATGCACGGCTTTGTTTTTTTGAAAAGAAACAAACTCTAGACTAGGCTATTATTTAGTGCTAGTTTATCGCACGTTAATTAGACAAGTGTTCACTTCTTGGTCGATCCTGAGACCAAAATCCATCTTAACTAGAAAATAGATCCTATTTTGACTAAACAAGTATCCACCACAATGAATCTAACAGAATTGAAGAACAGACCCGTGTCTGATCTTGTGAAACTTGGTGAGAGCCTAGGCCTCGAAAACCTAGCGCGTCTAAGAAAACAAGACATCATCTTCTCCATCCTAAAAGCGCACGCAAAAAGTGGTGAAGATATATTTGGTGATGGGGTCTTGGAAATTCTTCAAGACGGTTTTGGTTTCTTACGTAGCGCCGACTGTTCATATTTAGCTGGCCCTGATGATATCTACGTATCACCAAGCCAAATTCGCCGTTTCAACTTACGCACCGGTGACTCAGTATCCGGCAAAATTCGCCCACCAAAAGAAGGCGAACGTTATTTCGCATTGTTAAAAGTTAACACTGTTAACCACGACAAACCGGATAATGCACGTAACAAGATTTTATTTGAGAACTTAACTCCACTGCATGCCAATGAACGTATGATCATGGAGCGTGGTAATGGCTCGACAGAAGACATTACGGCACGAGTTCTAGACCTTGCCTCTCCGATTGGTAAAGGCCAGCGTGGTTTGATTGTTGCTCCGCCAAAAGCGGGCAAAACCATGTTGCTACAAAATATCGCGCAAAGTATTGCTAACAACCATCCGGATTGTGTGTTGATGGTGCTACTGATTGACGAACGTCCTGAAGAAGTAACGGAAATGCAACGCCTTGTGAAAGGCGAAGTGGTTGCTTCTACGTTTGATGAGCCAGCTTCACGCCACGTACAAGTGGCAGAAATGGTGATCGAAAAAGCAAAACGTTTGGTTGAGCATAAGAAAGATGTCGTTATCCTGCTTGATTCCATCACACGTTTAGCTCGCGCCTACAACACTGTGATACCGTCATCTGGCAAAGTGTTGACTGGTGGTGTGGATGCCAACGCATTGCAACGCCCTAAGCGCTTTTTTGGTGCGGCTCGTAATGTAGAAGAAGGCGGTAGTTTAACGATTATTGCGACGGCACTGGTTGATACTGGCTCTAAAATGGATGAAGTTATCTACGAAGAGTTTAAAGGTACAGGTAACATGGAATTGCACCTTAACCGTAAAATTGCGGAAAAACGTGTTTTCCCTGCTATCGACTTCAACCGCAGCGGTACTCGCCGTGAAGAGTTGCTTACTAAACCTGATGAGTTACAAAAAATGTGGATTCTGCGTAAGATCGTTCACCCAATGAGTGAAAGTGACGCAATGGAATTCTTAATTGATAAGCTCGCGATGACGAAAACTAATGATGAGTTTTTTGATGCGATGCGCCGTCAATAATAGACGCTAAGTTTAGTATGACCAACGCCACCGTTTATCGGTGGCGTTTTTGTTTGCATTTGACCCATTAACCTTCCACAATAGGCCAAATGTTACAAGGAGGTTAAAATGCAACAAGGAATGTTGTCGTCGCTTCTCCTCTCGCTATTTTTATTTTGTGCGTGGCCAAGTGCTGCCTCTATAGAAATAACGTCTGATACAGCTCAAAAATGGCTTCAGGAAGAACAAATTCGCCATAAAAGTGCAGAGCTATTGCAGTACGCGGTACATGATGAATTTGATTCTTTGCGTTTTTCATTACAACGTTTAGCGCTATTACCGCAAGAAGCCGCACGTTTTCTGTTGCTGCAAAAAATCGAGCAGTTGGATCTCGCCCTAACGCCGAATATGGTGATCTTCATTGAAGAGCAGCAAGCGCTTGCACCCACTTACCAAGTTGTTGAAAAAGAACAAGGCTATGAATTCTCAACTCCAGCTTTTGACTCTTCTGCGATAGCCAGCCGTTTATTAAAGCGTTGGCGGCAGGAACAAACCATTCTCGACTTCTTGGTGAAGGCGGAGCGCCAAGACCTAGTACTGCAAACATGGTTGTCAGGGACTCAATATCAAGTAAAAATTCGCGAAACGTTACTGATCCGCGAGTTAGATACACTATCCCCAAGTGCTTTGGCTGCGCTCACTGAGCAACTGACATCAGAGCCAGTGACCGGATGGTTACCTTCCACACAAGTGATGGTTCGATTAGCTCAAGTTAGTGAAGATCCTAAAATCTATAAACTCCTGTGGCTGATGCGGGTCGATTTTTCCATTCAGCAGGAACTCACACGATTAGCCAGCGTAAGCGATGAATTTGCGATAAAACAGATCATGGCCGCCAGTGAAAATCCAAGTTTAAAAGTACAAGCGATTAAGGCATTAGTTCGCATCAGCCCCATGCGTCCTGATATCCGCGACTTTCTGATAGCCAAAATGTCAATCAATGAAGAGGTCAATTTAGTGGCCACTGCTTTGGTCGAGCAAGGACACAGCCGCTGGCTAAAGGATTTACTGGTGAGTAATTCTCAGGTGAAAAGTCATGGTATTTTGCAAGCCCTCTCTCAATAACCCTATGAAATTTGGGGATCGTTAATGGGTTGTTTTTGTTATACTGCCTGCAGTTTAATCAGCGATGTAGTAGGCCTATGAGCTTTAAGGATTTACGTGAATTTGTTGACCATCTGGAAAAAACAGGCCAACTAAAACGCATTACTTGCCCGATTGACCCTCATTATGAAATGACGGAAATTAGCGACCGCACTTTGCGTGCCGCAGGTCCTGCCTTGCTATTTGAAAACCCGATCGGTTATACGGTTCCCGTGCTCACTAACTTGTTTGGCACCGCAAAACGCGTCGCGATCGGCATGGGGCGTAAAGAGGTCCAAGAGTTAAGGGAAGTCGGCAAATTACTGGCTTATCTCAAAGAGCCCGAGCCACCACAGGGCTTCAAAGATGCTATCGATAAATTGCCTTTATTTAAGCAAGTGCTCAACATGCCAACCAAACGACTACGCAAGGCCCCTTGCCAGGAGATTGTTTGGCAGGACAACGATGTTGACTTAGACAAAATCCCAGTGATGAGTTGTTGGGCCGATGATGTTGCTCCTCTTCTGACTTGGGGGCTGACCATCACTAAAGGGCCAAACAAGAAGCGACAAAATCTCGGGATTTATCGCCAACAGAAACTCAGTAAAAACAAAGTCATCATGCGTTGGTTGGCGCATCGTGGTGGTGCTCTAGATTTAAGAGATTGGATGGACACTCACCCCGGAGAGAATTTCCCAGTTTCAGTGGCTTTTGGTGCTGATCCTGCAACCATTCTAGGCGCGGTGACACCAGTGCCAGATACGCTTTCTGAATATGCTTTTGCTGGATTGCTACGAGGCAGTAAAACAGAAGTGGTTAAATCGCTCAGTAATGATCTAGATGTGCCTGCTAGTGCGGAAATTGTGCTGGAAGGCTACATAGATCCAAACGAATATGCTGACGAAGGGCCTTATGGTGATCACACGGGTTACTATAATGAAGTTGAAAAGCATCGTGTCTTTACGGTTACGCATATCACAATGCGCAGCAATCCTATCTACCATAGCACTTATACCGGACGCCCACCTGATGAACCAGCTGTGCTTGGTGTTGCGTTAAATGAAGTGTTTGTACCTATACTCCAAAAACAGTTCCCTGAAATCGTCGATTTCTATTTACCGCCGGAAGGTTGTTCTTATCGAATGGCGGTGGTGACGATGAAAAAGCAATACCCTGGTCATGCAAAGCGAGTCATGATGGGAGTTTGGTCGTTCCTTCGCCAGTTTATGTACACTAAATATGTGGTGGTGTGCGATGAATCAGTCGATGCTCGTGATTGGAATTCAGTTATCAATGCAATGACAACACATATGGACCCAGTCCGAGACACTTTATTCATCGAACATACACCGATTGATTCACTTGATTTTGCCTCTCCAGTGGTGGGGCTAGGCTCCAAAATGGGCTTAGATGCTACCATTAAATGGGATGTTGAGAGTGACGGTACAAGACAACAGTCATCACCATCAACGGCTCCTCAGATCAAAGCTGAGCATTTGGATCAGCTTAGAGCACAGCATTCTGAGATTGTTGATATCTATTTAGTGCCATTTTCTAATGATGGTTTCTTGATGGTATCCATGAACAAAGCGTTCGCTGGTCAATCTCAAGAGCTGTTAAAAAAGATATGGGCATTTTTAGAGACATTTTCAAACCTGAAGTTTGTTGTGCTCTGTGATGATGATGTGAATATCCGAGATTGGAATGATGTGATTTGGGCGATAACCACGCGCATGGATCCGTCTCGAGATACTGATCGTATAGAAGCTAACGAAGGGCAATGTTCCAAGCTCCTGCTGGATGCAACCAACAAACTCTCTGGTGAAGTTCAGCGAGAGTGGGGGACGCCAATCCAAAAAGATCACGAGGTCGTCACCAAAATAGACTCGCTCTGGGATGAGCTAGGTATTTTATGACTTATACGGTGATCTTGCTTCCGAAAGGCGATACTTTTGAAGTGCAAGACGGTACAACGGTGTTGGAAGCTGCGCTCAACAAGAACATCTCTTTTCCACACCGTTGTCAAATAGGTGCATGTGCTATGTGTATGTGCAGAAAATTAGAAGGTGTAGTGGAATATAACTTAGAACCGATGTTGACTGACGAAGAGCAGCGACAAGGTTGGATATTCCCTTGCCAAGCCTTTGCAACAAGTAACTTAGTACTTACTTTTGCAGAGTAAGTCAGAGGAAAAACATGACCACCCAATGTAAAGTAAAGTCAATTGAGCCATTAGCCTCTAATACTTATAAAATCATCCTCCAACCTGAAAGTGTTCTTGCATTTAAAGCTGGGCAATATCTCATGGTAGAAATGGGAGAGAAAGATAAACGTCCATTTTCTATCGCAAGCAGTCCTTGCCGTTCTGGTGAACTAGAGTTGCACATTGGTGCCGCTGAGCACAATGCTTATGCACAGGAAGTGGTTGAGAAAATGAGAACGGCATTAAGCAACAATGGTTTAGTCAATATAGATGCACCTCACGGTGATGCGTGGGTAAAAGAAAATGAGCGCCCTCTACTACTCATTGCTGGAGGAACAGGTTTTAGCTATGTACGCTCGATTTTAGATCACTGTATTAGCCAAAAGAAAAGTAACGCTATCTATTTGTACTGGGGAGCAAAAGACGTTTACCAACTCTATGCAAAAACAGAACTGAGTGAGATTGCTCAGCAATTTGAGAACATCCACTTTGTACCTGTTGTTGAAACGGCTGATGAAGGTTGGAATGGTAAGGTTGGCAATGTACTCCAAGCGATCAATGATGATTTCGAGTCGTTAGAAGCGTACGACATTTATATTGCAGGTCGTTTTGATATGGCTGGAGCAGCAAGAGAACAGTTTACCCAATACAAAAATGCAAAAAGCGATCACATGTTTGCTGATGCCTACGCTTTTATTTAAGATCGAGAGAGATTAAAGCCTATCAAAAGAGAGCGAAATGCTCTCTTTTGACGCTTTGTGGCTGCTATTTAAACAAAATAGATGTTTTTCTTATTTTTTATTAAAAACCGCTTGCACTCATCTTCGTTCT
>NZ_NDIM01000257.1:0-6660 GCF_002241375.1 Vibrio sp. V19_P1S1T109
CCCCAGCACATCAACACTGCCAGAGGTAGGGCTTAATAAACCCGTGAGTACGCGAATTGTGGTCGATTTGCCACAACCATTTGGGCCGAGAAAACCGTAAATGGTTCCTTTGGGGACACTCAGATTGATGCCTTCAATCGCAGTGAAATCCCCAAATTTTTTGACCACATTACGGGCGTGAATGGCGAGTTCAGTCACTATTTTTGCCTCGCTAAATCGACTTGCGCCGGAATGCCAGAAGGGAGCGATTGCGCGGATTCGGGCAGATCCACTTCGGCTAGATACATTAAGCGGGCGCGTTCATTTTCGGTCAGTGCGTAGTAAGGCGTGAAAGAGGGTTCCGTTGCCACCCAACGCACAGTGCCTTGCAGCGGCTCTTTTATACCGTCGATATGCACTGGAAACTGTGCGCCCGGCACGACAGCTAAACGATGTGGTGCGGGAACGTAGACGCGAGCATAAGGGATGCGGCTGGCTTGGATGATAGCGACAATGCCGTTGTTTGGGACGCGCTCACCCAAGTTGTATGGGAGGTTATCCAAAATTCCATCGCGGGTTGCGACAATGGTTAACTCGTCGAGCTTTTGCTGTTGCAGTGAGACGTCGGCTTTGGCGGCGGTCAGCGCCGCTTGCGCTTGTTCAATATCTTCAGGGCGAGTGCCAGCGGTGAGCTTAGCAAACTCTTCTTTTGCAGAATCGAGTTCGGCGCGAGCGGCATCACGCGTGGCGGTGGCGCTGTCTTTTTCTGATTGGCTGAGGAGCTTTTTACCAACCAGTTCTTCCACACGTTTGAAGTTTTGCAACGCCTCTGTCAGTTTGGCTTGCGCGCGATTGACTTTGGCTTGTGCGGCCGCCGTGTCTTCTTGGCGTTCACCATTGCTCAGTTTGAGCAAATACGCTTGCGCTTTAGCCGCCTCTGCGAGTGCATGGGCCAGCACCGCCTGCTGATTTTTGGTATCCAGTCGAACCAATACTTCGCCAGCATGCACTGCGCTGCCTTCCGCGACAGGAAGCGCGCGAATGATCTCATTGGCGGTGGCGGAAAAAGTGATGCGGTCTCGCTCTAAAGTGCCCAATGCTTGCGCGCTATTTTCCGGCGAGCAAGCATTGAGAGTTGACAGTAAAAGAGAGATAAAGGCAATGCGGTGTTTCATGCTCATGGCGAGAGGCTCGGTTAACTTATTGTCTTCATACTAGAAGTTTACCGCCAGCGCCTCAAGTTACATGATTCATCAAAAGTAGAGGATGTGATTAGCCCCACTTTAATATCGGCCATTGTTGGGGCTGCGCGTATTGGATGAGACGCGTGCATGGGTTGACCAAATAGGTGAAATCGGCGTGTAGACACAAAGGTAAATCATTGATCGAGTCAGTGAAAAAATGCACTTGACCCACGTATTGTGGGCGCTCAGCTAGCCATTCATTTAAGCGAGTGACTTTACCGTCTCGGTAGGTGGGTGTTCCCAAAATATGCGTGGTGTAATGGTTGTTCTCTATGACCATATCGATACCCATCGCCTCTGCAACGCCTATTTTACGGGCGACAGCTTTAACCAAAAAACTGACCGACGCCGAAATAATGAGCATTTGAATACGCTCGTCCGTTAACTGTTTAATGAGTGCTTTGGCTTGAGGAAATAGCCTAGGTACGATGCGTGTAGCGACACAATCGTCCGCCAAGCGCTGGACTTGCTCTGTGGGCAGGGTGAGCAAAGGTTGCATCGCAAAATCGAGGTAATCTTCCATGTCCATTTCACCGCTGGCATAGCGTGACATGATCAACCTATCTTGCGCGACAAAATCAGGGTCGCTCGCTATGCCCTTATCGGCCAAATATTCGCTCCAAATCATTGCGCAGTCGCCGTCAATCAATGTGTCGTCCATATCAAAAACGTATAGAGGTGTCGGCATCTATTTAGGCTCTCACAGGTTGTATTTCGTTAAGGTTAAACAGTAATTCTAGCTGACTGCCAGTGGCAAATAATCGCTCTGACGAACGATTGAGTAAATCGACCGTGAGCTCGCAGCCTCGCACATCCACATGGTAGCGAATGACATTACCCAGTAATTGGTGATGCTTGATGGTGCCATGTTGCGGCGCAGAAACATGGGCACCATAGCTCCGCCCAGCTTCCTTGACGTAGATGGATTCGGGGCGAATAGCCACTTTCCAAGCCGTGTCTATGTTAAACAACTGCTTGGCGGTGGCCGCCTCTACTAAATTGTAATGGCCCATAAAACCGGCCACAAACTCATTGGCTGGCTGAGTATAAATGCTTTCTGGGGAGCCTTGCTGAACGATTTCACCTTGGTGCATTAAAAAAATACGATCAGAGAGAATCATCGCCTCTTCTTGATCATGGGTTACAAATACGGTGGTGAGATTGAGCTCTTTTTGAATATCACGGATCTGCTGGCGCAAGTGTTTGCGAATTTGGGCATCCAGTGCTGAAAGGGGTTCATCAAGTAGCAAAATACGCGGCTTGACCACTAAGGCGCGAGCTAAAGCGACGCGTTGGCGCTGCCCACCCGAGAGCTGGTTGGGATAGTGTTTTTCTTTCCCTATCAGCGAAACCAGTTCGACCACTTTTTGTACTTCGCGCGCGATGTAAGCTCTGTCTTGCCCTTGCATTTTGAGGCCAAAGGCGATGTTTTCAGCCACCGTCATATTCGGAAACAGAGCGTAGGATTGAAACACCATGCCAATGCCGCGTTGCTGTGGTGTTTGGTTAGTGATGTTTTCACCGTTGACCCAAATTTCGCCGTCATCGGCGGGATTTAAGCCAGCCAAACTGCGCAATAAGGTCGATTTCCCGCAGCCGCTCGGACCAAGTAGCGTGACAAATTCCCCTTGCTCAATGGAAAATTCAATCCCTTCAAAAACGGTATTGTTGCCAAAGCGTTTGGTGAGGTTGGCGACGTGGACGTAATCAGAGCGAGAGGTTGTGTGGGTCGTGGAATTCATTGAGTGGATCCTCGGCTAAAACGACTGGCGAGCCAAGTCAGTAAAAAGATAAATAGGAAGTAAGTCATCACTAACGCGGAGGTGAAGTGACCACTAGTCTGACGCATGTTGTAGAGATAAATCTGCAAGGTTTCATAGCGCGTGCCGACCAGAATGTTCGCAAATACAAACTCGCCAAGTAGAAAAGAGAAGGATAGAAACAGCGAAGCCATCAACCCTTTTCTAATGTTTGGCAGTACGATCAGTAAAAAAGCACGGCTGGTGCTTGCGCCGAGCAGGTGCGCGGCGTCCATGAGATCGTGCAGATGGATCGCCTCAAAACTGTTGGCAATTGCACGGTACATAAACGGCAGCGCAATGGTGAAATAAGTGCCAATCAAAATCCAAGGTGTACCCACAATTGGAAATTGGCTATCGGCGTACAGTTGCAGTAATCCAACTGAAGAGACCACAGGCGGTACTGCAAAAGGGATTAAAATCAGCAGGTTCATCACTTTATCCAGACGAGGGAAATAGTAAAACACCACAAAGATCGCCGGAATAATCAAAACTGCGCTGAGTGTCAGAGAAGCGATGCCAATCAACAATGAGCGGCCAAATGCATCGAGAAAGCGAGGGTCGGTCAGCAGTTTGAGATACCAGTCAAAGGTGAAGCCATCGGGTAAAATCGTTGCGCCCCAGCGTGAAGAAAAGGAATAAACCAAGGTGGCTAAAATGGGCAGCAACATCACTCCCACGATGGAATAGACCACACTTTTATGAAAGGTGATTTTATCAAGGGTAGGATTAGCGTTTTGCATGGGTGTTCCTTGCGCTATAGCTTTTCGCAATTAGCCACTGATTGATCACAGTAATGAAGGCTAAAATTAGCATCAATACCACGGAAATGGCGGCGGCCAAATTGGGCTCTAAGAACAGATCTCCCGCCACTAAACTGGCAATGCGTACCGTAATGACGTTGTAGTTGCCGGATGTGAGTGCGTAGACGCTGGCATACGCGCCCATCGCATTGGCGATTAGGATAATCAAGGTACCGAGTAGGGCTGGTGAAAGCACAGGCAAGGCGATTTTCTGCCAATATTGCCATCCGTTGGCGCCCAGAGTAGACGCCGCCGCTTGCCAGTCATCACTGAGCGCATCAAATGCAGGATAGAGCAGCAGCACGCCAAGAGGGATCTGAAAGTAGATATACATCGCCAGAAGCCCCCATTTGCCATACAGGTTGAACTCTTCAATCAAACCGTATTGCTTTAGCAGCAAAGTCAGTGCGCCGTTGACCCCAAGAATAATAATGAAAGCGAATGCCAAAGGGACGCCAGCAAAATTACTGCTCATATTGGTAAAGGCGATCACACCATCGCGCAGCTTGCCATCGACTCGGCGTAAGGAGGCGACCAACATTGCCGCAATCGCAAGGCCAGCGACGCTGGACCATATGGCGAGCCACAAACTATTGCCCAACCCTTGCAAAATAAAGGATGAGCTGAAGATTTCGCGATAATGGTCCAGTGACCATTGATCGTCAGAGATAAAGCTGTTGAACAGAACCCACAGCATGGGGGCGAGCTGAAATAAGTAGAAAAACAGCGCAAAAGGAGTAAGCCACAGCGCAGGTTTGAGTTTGCGTGCCCAGTGCGTTGATTGGCTCAGCACGGCGCTAGGCTTGCTAATAACTTGGCTACTGATCATGCTAAGCACTCCGCAGAAAAGGGCTTATTGTGATCAAGATTAAGCAGTTGGCAGCACAGGCCGCAGAGCTCAGTTTGTTTGATCTCACAAGCTTGGTGCGAAAATTGATTGCCCAATACAAACAGCGGGACGTTGCGCTCTTCGGTTAATATTCCGCCGTGTGACTTGTCATTGTTCATGCCGTGATCGCTGGTCACCATCACTTGGTAGCCATCGTTTAGCCAGCTTTGTAAAAAGTGAGATAACAGCGCATCGGCCATGCGTGCACTATTACGATACTGTCCTGAATCAAGGCCAAACTTATGTCCAGCATCATCGATATTCATTGGATGGATCAGTAAAAAATCAGGCTGATGAGTACGACGTAAGTGTTCGGCGTCTAAAAACAGTGCTTCATCGGGATAGTGATCCCAGTGATAAAAACAGCCATGCTGAATATTGAGTGTTTTATCACAGGTAAAACGATCGCGCGTTGCATCAAAAGGCGCGCGGTTGTAGAGCTCGCTGACCCAATGATACGCCGCTGCGGCTGTTGTCAGCCCTTGCTCTTTTGCCAAACTGAAGATGGATTGATGATGTGAAAGGCGCACAATGTGGTTATGAACAATGCCGCTTTCGACAGGCTTTACGCCAGTGAGTAGACATTCATACAAAGGACGCGATAACGAAGGCAATTCACATTGTAGGGAGTATAAGGTTGCTCTTTGCTGCTCAATTAAGCCGTTTAAGTAGCCCATGCAATCACGGGCTACGGAATAATTGAGTCCATCAAGAACAACAAGGATCACCTTATTGTTCATGGTTACCTCTTACTGCTGGTGGATAATGACATTTTCTTGCCATTGACGTGGCAATTGACGAGCTGATTTTTCCCAAGCATTAAAGTCGCTAATTGGGCTCACATTCTGGTATTGATCGTTAGCAATCAATTTGCTTTGTACCGCAGCAGGCAGTGCAACGTTGCTGCGGATCGGGCGAGCATAGCCTTGTGCAAGGTTGATTTGGCCTTGATCGCTAAAGATGTATTCACGTGCTAGCTTGGCCGCATTTGGGTTTTTGGCGTATTTATTGATGATGGTGGTGTAGCCGGAAATCACAGAACCATCTTGCGGAATGTTAACGGTAAAGCGGTTACGGTCAATTTGGTCACGGTAACTTAGGGCGTTGAAATCCCACAATACGGCCACTTCAACTTCACCTTTTTCGAGGTTAGCGATACTTGGGTCTGTAAATGATAAGCGCCCTTGCTTGGCGAGTTTGGCAAAAAATTCGATTGCCGGATCGAGGTTCTTTTCACTGCCACCATGAGCAAAAGCAGCGGCTAGTACGGCATTATTTGCTTGCGCGGCAACGCCTACATTACCAATACTGATTTTGTAATCGCCTTTGAGCAAATCGTTCCACGTTTTTGGCGCATTCTTGACTAGATTATTGTTCGAGATAAATGAAATGGTGCCCGTATAAGCCAGAGCCCAGTGGCCATCTTTATCTTTGGCCCAGTCAGGGATGTCATTCCAAGTGCTCGGTTTGTACGCTTGAGTTACGCCTTTTTTCACCGCCACGCGAGCAAATGCAAAGCCAACATCACCGATATCGGCGGTCGCATTTTTCTTTTCGGCTTCAAACTTGGCAATTTCTTGCGCTGAGCTCATATCCGTATCTTGGTGTTTTAGGCCATAAATCTTACCTAAATCGCTCCACGTATCTTGCCAGTTAGCCCAACTGCCGGGCATACCAATGCTGTACACTTGGCCTTCTTGTTTCGCTGCGTTGATCAAAGATTGTAAATCAGCCTCTTTAGCAAAAGCCGAAGTCGAAAGAGTCAGCGCAAGTGCTGTGGCAGTCGTTGCGCGGGTAAATAAGGTTTTCATTGTCGCTATCCTTCTGGACTAGGTCAGTAAGTTCGATTTTTATCCTAGGGAAGAACTGTGACGTTTTCGGTGTAGTTATTTGACATTTTTGATGATTTTCTATTGCACTTTTATTTCAAATTCAATCAATTAGCC
>NZ_NDIM01000195.1:0-6557 GCF_002241375.1 Vibrio sp. V19_P1S1T109
CTCTAATCCAAGTTCATCTCCGTCAACAATGATAAGATTATTGATCATAAAATTATATGACTGTTGCCGCGCAAAATGGTCACCATGTTCATCTGTTAATTCATCAGGATATAGCTTCCTTGCGGCATGGCTCCAAATCTTCTGTTCTACATTGACGCTATCATTTGGATAATGTTTGTGCTGTTTTTTACCACTCAACGCTGATTGGAAATCATAATCACTATACATATGACAATCCCATACTTTAAGTAGATCTTCCACCTCACCAAATTGGAAAAAATCAGAGAAGAAAAAAGGTACATGTAACCCCCTCTCAAACTCCTTCGCAAAATAATTAGAACAAACAAGCCGATTATTCAGTATTGCATAATTATCTCTGCGTAAAGGGAATTGCTCAAACAGTTCTAACATCCTTGTTTTGTTTAATATATTGTCAGCTCTCAATTTCGCAGCAAATTTAGTTTTAACATGACGTAATCCAGAAACAGTTGACACAATTTGCCTATTTATATTGATAGGTATAGGATCGTTTTGTTTGCTATACACAAATACCGTAGAACCTGGATCTTTGTTATAAATAATGAGATCAGCTTCAATATCTTGTGTATTTTCTCCTTCCCAAGTGGATATGATAATTTGGCAGCCGGGGAAAATTGATCGTAAACGTTGAACAGATATTGAGGTAATAGACGGAGCAATAGGTCCTTGAATAACGAATGTAATCTGCTCGAATAGCATATTTTTACTCTTCATTTTAGCACTTAGAAATAATGTGAAAAGCTTCAGGAATCCAATGAATCCCTCGCTTACGGAATTCTTTCTCAAACGATCGCTTCAATCTATCTAAATTTCCTTTCTTCCAGCTCTCGCCTTGTTGCTGGCAACACTTATCAAAATCAATAATCCATACCTTCTCTTGGTCATCAATCAAGATGTTATGGATATTGAGATCGGTGTGATTGACTTGCGCATCATGCATTTTGCGAATTTCTAGGCCGATTTTCTCATACATTTCAGTCGGTAATGGACGTTCTTGTAAAATAGACACCAGATCGCGGGCGTTCGGGATTTTTTCGCTGAGTAAATCTGCCTGATAACAAAAAGTGCGCTTTACTGCTCGCGCTGCAATCGGGCGTGGAACATTTACCCCAGACTCTCTCAGAGTATTGAGCAATTCGAATTCTTGGAAGCTGCGCGTTTTCTTCCAACCGGAAAAAAAGTAGTGATCACTTACTAACTTACCAAACAATCCACCACGCTTATAGTGGCGTAGTGCCGCTTCTATTTTTTCCGCTTTTACAAACCATGTTGTACCGCGCCCAGTTGCACTACCTGTGACGCTACCAGCCTGCTGCCAAAACTCAGGGTTAAAACAGCGGAGCGGATCTTCAACTAGTAAATGCTCGTCATACCAAATTGTTTGATTCTCTTTTTTCAGCGTTTTCATCGTTTCACTTTTTAATGACGAGATTGAATATGCTTCATCGTGCTTGTTTGGCATTTTACATTTATCAGCGCTGTCTGCATAATTCTTACTAACTTTCTCTATATCGATGTCACTTATGGCTCTTTTTTCTTCTGCTCCACGCTCTATTTGTGTGTTGCGTCTGTCGGCGATTGGCGATGTGTGCAATGCAGTGGCCGCCGTGCAAGCAATTCAACACCAATGGCCTGAAACTCATATCACGTGGATCACTGGAAAACTGGAAGCGCAGTTACTCACTGATTTGCCTAATGTAAACGTGGTTATATTCGACAAAAAACAGGGATGGAAAGCATATCAAAAACTGTGGGCAGAACTTAAAGGGCAATCCTTCGATGCGCTTTTGCATATGCAGTATGCCTTTCGTGCCAGTATTGCCACACTGGGTATTAAGGCTAAATATAAACTCGGTTTTGATGCCGCCCGCAGCCAAGATTTCCAGCACCTATTTACCAATGTAAAAGTGATATCGCCTCAAGCACCTCATGTATTAGATGGCTTACTCGCGTTTGCAAAGTGCCTTGGAGTAAAAGAGCTAGAACCTAAGTGGTCACTCACTTATTCAGATTCAGATCATCAATGGGCCAATCGGCAACTTGCACATTCAAAGCGTAATTTAGTCGTGGTTCCTGCCGCGAGTAAAGCTTATAAAAATTGGACCGCTGAAGGTTATGTAGAAGTGATAACTCATGCTCAACAACTTGGTTGGCATATCATTTTGGCCGGTAGCCCTGCGCAAATTGAAGTTGATCTAGCAGCCGAAATAGCGAGTAAACTTACTCAGCCGGTACTCAATGTCGTTGGTAAAAGCCAGCTTAAAGAGATGTTGGCACTGCTCGACTTAGTCGATTTAGTGATAGCGCCAGACACAGGCCCAGCGCACATGGCCAATGCAATGAATACTCCCGTTATCGGTTTATACGCTCACCATAATCCGCAGCGCACAGGGCCTTATCAGTATCGTGATTATGTAGTGTCGGCTTATGAAGAAGCACTGTTTGCCGAAACAGGAAAAACGAAAGAGCAAGTCAGCTGGCGTACTCGCGTCAAAGATGAACAAGCGATGCAGCGTATTCAAGCAAGCCATGTTATCCAAATGTTTGATAAGATAACGGCTGATTTTCAGCTAAACCCAATATCCGAGGAATGAATGTGAGCAAACCTACTTTAGCCGTTGCGCTGATCGTTAAAAATGAAGCGCAACATCTGCAAGCTTGCTTGGAAACCGTTCACCAATGGGTAGATGAAATCGTCGTCTTAGATTCAGGTAGCAGTGATAATACCGAAGAGATTGCGCGCCGTTATACTGACAAGTTTTTTGTCAATTCGCAGTGGCCTGGGTTTGGCCCACAGCGCCGCTTAGCGCAGTCGTATGTCGAGTCTGATTATGTGTTGTGGCTAGATGCCGATGAACGCGTGACCAAAGAGTTAAAAGATAGCATTCAGCAAGCGGTCGCCGCTAATAAACCCAATACACTGTATCAATTTGCCCGTTTAAGTTGGGTTTTTGGCCGCTATATTCGCCACTGTGGTTGGTATCCTGATCGCGTGTTGCGCCTCTACCCAACTCAATTAACGCAATATAACGAGGCTTTAGTGCATGAAAAAGTCGAAGTCGCAGATGGCATGAAAGTCGAGAATCTTGCAGGTGATGCGATTCACTACACCTATAACGACATTCATCATTATTTAGTTAAATCAGCAGGTTATGCCAAAGCATGGGCAGAGCAACGAGAAAAACGTGGTAAGAAAAGCAGCATTAGCCAAGGTATTTTGCATGCGTTTGGCTGCTTTTTGAAAATGTACGTTTTAAAAGCAGGCTTTTTAGATGGTAAGCAAGGCTTCTTGCTTTCTTTATTATCGGCGCACTCAACCTTTGTTAAATACTCCGATTTATGGGTTAGAACCAGTACAAAGCCGCCCAAGGGTTAAGTTCAGCTAACACCGCATTAATATCAATGCGACTCATATCGGCCTGAGTTTCTTTGTCTTTTGCTGGTGGTGGACAAAAAGCGATATGGCGACCTTGTGAATTCAATGGTCGCCAACGCAGTGGCGTGGCTGAACGTTTGGCGGGGAAAAAGCCAACTGTGGGCACATCAATCGCAGCGGCAATATGCAAAGGCCCGGTTGAACCTGCGATAAAAATATCAGCACAAGCAATCGAGCGTGAGAAATCAACAAGCCCTTCATTTTTATCATACAATGCCGCTCGCCCGCCCTTTTCTTCAATCAAAGCTTTTAACTGCGCGGCTTTCACCTCTTCTCCCGGCCCGGCGGTGAGGATAATTTCTTGCTTGCCATCAATCCCCATCACTAACTGCGTGTATTGCTCTAGCGACAAATTATTCGCTGAACCGCCGCTTCCGGCATGAACAAACACCCACGGTTTACTGGTATCGAGATGAAGTTGCGTAGCCAGTTTGCTTTTTTGTTCAACCAGCTTCGCTTGATCAAATTGCAGATAAGGTGCGCTCGGCTCGACAACCTCTTTACCTATATCATGCAAAAAAGCGCGTACCAAATCTAAGTTATACTCATATTCTGGTTTGGCTGATTGAGAGCGTTTTTGCTTAATTCGTTTGTTGTAAAAAATTTGAGCGAATTTAGTCGCCGGCGCTAAACGATAAGGAATACAAGATTTCCAAACTAATAGTGCATTGTAAGTGGTCGAGAAGAGGTTGATCGAGGCATCAAAGTGTTGCTGTTTAATCGCTTGAATGCATTGTTTTTTCTGCGCAGAGGACGCATTTTCCGTTGGGTCAACCATCACCGCATCAATCCACGGGCAAAGCTCGGCCAGCGCGACGGTATAGCTGGGGACTAACGCGGTAATATGGCAATCTGGCAACGAGGCTTTTAGCATCGCAAAACTTGGCCAAGCCAGCATGAAATCACCAATTTTATCGTTACGGATCACCAACAACTTGTTCATCGTCTCTTCTCTCACTCGCTAAGTGTCACAGTTTAGTGCGGGCTACATCATACCGAGTTCAATAGGTAATTTTGAGTCTTTTTGTTAATATCAGTGCCAGTTAACCAATATGAGCCTTCCACTGTGAGCCAAAAAAGAATTTCGCGTGTGATTTATCCCGGCACTTTTGATCCCATCACCAATGGTCATTTGGATCTGATCGAACGCGCCGCCAATATGTTTGATGAAGTGATCATCGCCGTCGCCGCCAGCCCAAGCAAAAATACCATGTTTACTCTGCAAGAGCGGGTCGCCTTTGCCAGCGCCGTCACTCAACATTTAGAGAATGTCACTGCCAAAGGATTTGCTGGGTTAATGGTCGATTTTGCGCGTGATGAAAAAGCCAATGTGCTGATCCGCGGTTTGCGTACTACGGTTGACTTCGAGTATGAATTTGGTTTGACCAACATGTACCGCCGTTTGATGCCGGGGCTGGAAAGTGTGTTTCTTACGCCATCAGAGGAGCATGCGTTTATCTCCTCCACCATTGTACGAGAAGTGGCGATTCATGGTGGAGAAGTTGATCAATTTGTTCCTGACATTGTCGCTAACGCCTTGCATGGCAAGAAAATATAGCCTTTAGGACGTACCTTATTTTTGGCAAGCAGAGCAGAAAAAGGTGTTACGCTGACCAATTTTCAGCGCTTCAATTGCTTGCCCACACGCAGGGCAAGGCTGCTGCGCTTTGCCATACACATTAAGCTCTTGAGCAAAATAGCCCGGTTTGCCATCCGCTTGTGCAAAATCTTTTAAGGTTGTGCCACCTTGTTGAATCGCCGTTGCTAAGACTGATTTGATTTCTCGTACGAGGCAATTCCATTCAGTCAGTGTCAGCGAATGAGCAGGCCGAGTGGGGAGAATTCGCGCATTAAACAGTGATTCACTCGCGTAGATATTGCCTACGCCAACCACTACTTTATTTTCCATAATAAATTGCTTAACAGCGATACGTTTGCTGTTCGCTTTTTGCGCAATGTAATCTGCATCAAAATCATCGGTTAATGGCTCAGGGCCGATATTACTCAACACCGAGTGGCTTTCTCCTTGCTCGCACCATAGCCAAGCGCCAAATCGACGTGGATCGTGGTAGCGCAACACCTTGCCATTGGTTAATCGCAGATCAACGTGATCATGCTTACCTGCCGGAAAATCACACTCCAATACTCGCAATGAACCTGACATTCCCAAGTGAACAATCGCACTGCCAATATCGGTCTCTATCAGTAAATATTTGGCCCGGCGGGATATATTGCGGATCACTTGCCCTTCTAACTGTTTCAGCTCTTGAGGGATGGCCCAACGTAATTTGGGCGTGCGAAATGTCAGTTGCTGGATCGTTTGCCCAACTAGATGCGGGCTAATCCCCATTTTACTTACTTCAACTTCGGGTAACTCAGGCATGATACATCTCGATTCTTCATTCGTCGTTATTGGGTATTGGTTATTCGTTCTTGGTTTGTTCAACGCTCAAAGAGAAATAAAGGCTCAGTTCGGAAAAAGAAAAGCTTCTTCTACCGAAAGTGCCACCCATTTCTCTTGCCAATTTTTCAATAACCAAAACTGGGGGGTTTGGTAGTAGGTGATCCTTTGCGGCTCTTCGCGATCCTGATACCACACCTCCACGGTTTGTGGGTTGCGTAGTAGAGACGCAAGCGACTCGTAAGTAGCATCATCAACTTCAGTACCAACTAAACTCTGCCAGCGTTGTGCCAATATTTCAGGAGCAACTGAAATTGCTTTGCTTGATCGCCAACGGTTTTGATTCAGTTCAAGTGACCAGTCAGTAAAATGCAGTGCTTGCAGCTGTGCATTTGGATTAATCACATAAGGATAAGGGCTAGCAGGCGGTTCAATAAGATAAGTTTTGATGACTGTGGGTAAATTCAAAATGGCAATAAAAGCAATAACAGCCAAGATAAGAATATTATTCCAGCGGCGGCGATTGATACGCATAAGTGATCCCTAAGAGTTTATCTTTGAGTAACTTAGCACATTATAGTGAGAGCTGACATTGCAGGGTACAAATTCCAGACAGTAAAAATCCGCCTTCTTAGAAGGCGGCTTTGGTTTATAGCCCCCTATAAGGGGGCATCCCTGCGC
>NZ_NDIM01000050.1:0-6538 GCF_002241375.1 Vibrio sp. V19_P1S1T109
AGCTAATGTAACAATCTGATATTAAAAATAAAAAAGGCATCGATTTTAAGTCGGTGCCTTTTGTGCTTTTATGCAATAGTTTTATAAATCAATGGTTTTATGAATCAAGGTCTTGTTGAACCAACCTTTAGTCGTATTCAACATTAAACAGCGCTTCCATGTTCAAGCCTTGTTTAACCAAGATCTCTCTCAAACGACGTAGGCCTTCCACTTGAATTTGACGAACTCGTTCACGAGTTAAGTTAATTTCGCGCCCTACCTCTTCTAAGGTGGACGGTTCATAACCTAATAGTCCAAAACGGCGTGCAAGTACCTCTTTTTGTTTTGGGTTTAGTTCATCTAACCAATTCAGTAGTGATTCACGGATATCATCATCTTGCGTAGAAATTTCAGGATCAGAGTTGTTCGCATCTGGGATGATATCGAGTAGTGCTTTATCACCATCGCCGCCAATCGGTGTATCAACAGAACTGATACGCTCGTTAAGACGCAGCATTTTACTGACATCTTCTACTGGCTTATCCAGTTGGAACGCAATTTCTTCTGCGGTAGGTTCATGATCTAACTTCTGCGATAGCTCGCGAGCCGTACGAAGGTAGATATTCAACTCTTTAACGACGTGAATTGGCAAACGGATAGTGCGCGTTTGGTTCATTAATGCACGTTCAATGGTTTGACGGATCCACCAAGTAGCATAGGTTGAGAATCTAAAGCCACGTTCTGGATCAAATTTTTCTACCGCACGGATCAAGCCTAAATTACCCTCTTCAATTAGATCGAGTAAAGCTAAGCCACGATTACCATAACGGCGAGAAATTTTAACGACCAAACGTAAGTTACTTTCGATCATGCGTTTACGAGCAGCTTCATCGCCTCTCAGTGAACGACGAGCATAAAGTACTTCTTCTTGAGCTGTTAATAATGGAGAAAAACCAATCTCGCTAAGATACATCTGTGTTGCATCTAAGCTTTTTGTTGACGCATCAAACCCTTCTTTGGCATCTTCGATTTGAACATCGTCATCGCTTTGGCTTTTAGTGGTGGTGAGTTCTTCATCAACCTCAATCGAATCCATGATCTCTTGGTCTTCAAACTCTTCGACTTTCGTTACTGCATTGCTGATACTCATAGCGCCTCCCCCTGGCGAGCTAGCAAGACATTACTACTTTCTAATGTCGCTACATGACTCTTTCAAGTATGTTTACGGTAAGTAGCGTTTTGGATTCACCGACTTACCTTGATAACGAATTTCAAAGTGTAAACGAACACTACTGGTTCCTGAGCTGCCCATGGTTGCTATTTTTTGGCCAGCTTTAACACTTTGTCCTTCTTTTACCAGTAACCGATCGTTATGAGCATAAGCACTGAGGTAGTTATCATTATGTTTAACAATCACAAGATTGCCGTAACCTCTTAATGCATTTCCCGAATAGACAACGGTTCCTGCAGCAGTTGATAAAATGGATTGACCACGCTGTCCTGCGATATCGATCCCTTTATTTCCTTGATCGCCTGCTGAAAAGTTTTTAATTATTCTCCCTTGTGTCGGCCATAACCATTTTGAAACTTTATCATCTTTTGGTTTAGCAAAGGTTACATTAGCATTAACATTTTGCTTACCTTTTGAATCAACATACTCTTTTGATTTCGATTGTTCAACTACCTTAGGAGGATCTTTCTTTGCGACTTTGGTCGAAGAACTTGCGGCATTAGATCCACTATTTTGATTAGAGTTTTTACTCACTCCGTCTACAACCATTGGGGGGGAAACTAAGCCAGCCATTGTGCTCGAAGGGGTTGCAGCCACAATGACTTCTGTTACACCATTACCACCGTAAGCCGGAGGCGTGTAATTGGGGATCCATAATTTGAGTTTTTGACCGGGATGAATGGTGTAAGGTTTTTTTAAATTATTGAAACGGATCAAGTCGTTTACATTTTTATCTGTGACATAAGATATAAAATAGAGCGTATCGCCTTTTTGCACTTCGTAAAAACTGCCGCGATAACTACCACGAGGAATGGCATTATAGTCTTTATTGAGCCCAGAAACGGGTGCTGGAGTATGAGCAGCACATCCGATAAGGACGCTACTAATTAGCACCATTATTACTCTGTTTCTTAGGTTACTCATCATCACTAGGCTAAATCACCGGCAACTAAAGGAACAAAACGCACCATCTCAATGGTGTTAGAAATAAAATCATCGCCTTGGCGAACTATTTTCAATAACTGTTGCTCACTACTGCCGACAGGGATCACTAAACGGCCACCTTCCGCAAGCTGATCAAGCAGCGCATTTGGGACAAATTCGGCCGCCGCCGTAACAATGATCGCATCAAAAGGGGCTTTAGCATCCCAGCCCAACCAGCCATCACCATGCTTAGTCGAGACGTTATAAATATCCAATTGCTTTAAACGACGCTTGGCACCCCACTGTAATGACTTGATCCGTTCAATCGAATACACGTGCTCAACCAACTGGGCAAGCACAGCGGTTTGATAACCCGATCCTGTGCCAATTTCTAAGACCTTACTCTGCGGCTCAAGTTCTAAAAGCTGCGTCATTTTTGCCACAATGTAAGGTTGTGAAATCGTTTGTCCTTGGCCTATCGGCAAGGCATTGTTGTCATAGGCTTGATGCATCATCGCCTGAGAAACAAAGCTTTCTCTTGGCAAACAATGAATGGCATCCAAAACGGTTTGATCTTGGATACCATTCGCGATCAGAAATTCAATTAATCTGTCGGCATGTGGATTGGCCATTACCCTTTTTCCTTCAACCAGTTATCCATACTTGGCAGTGACTCATGAGCCGTGAGATCAACCTGCAAGGGCGTCAAGGAGACATAGCCATGCTCAATCGCATAGAAATCAGTCCCTTGCCCTGCATCTTGCTCTTTACCCGGAGGACCTAACCAATAAATATCATGCCCACGAGGATCTTTCTGCTTAATCATACTTTCTGCGTGATGGCGAGCACCTAAACGCGTCACTTGAATACCCGCTAACTCCTCAAATGGACGATCTGGTACGTTCACATTCAATAATCGATTGGTTGGGATCGGGGCATTGAGATGCTGTTCGACCAACTGGCGTGCTATCTGGGCTGCCGTAGTAAAATTAGCCGTCCCGACCAATGAAAACGCGATCGCTTGCACCCCAAGAAAGTGCCCTTCCATCGCCGCCGCAACCGTGCCCGAATAGAGCACGTCATCGCCCAAATTCGCACCATGATTGATGCCTGTCAGCACCAAATCAGGCAGATCATCTTTGAGCAGTTCATTGAGTGCAAAATGCACACAATCGGTTGGTGTGCCTTGCACTGAATAGGTATTGGGTGCAATGAGATCCACACGAAGCGGCTGCTCTAATGTCAGCGAATTGGAGGCTCCTGACCGATTACGATCCGGCGCGACAATCACGATCTCGGCGAGATCCGCCAGCGCGCGTGCTAGGGTATTTAAACCTTGCGCGTATACACCATCATCATTGCTTAATAAAATCTTCATCGAGTTTTTTCCTTAGAACTCGCGTTCAACCGCTATCTCTTCAACCAATTCACGAATGACTGAGGTAGCAAAACTTCCTGCATCTAAATCAAAACGTAACGTCACATTGTCTTGTTCAACTGTCCAAGAAAGATTCTGCGGCTTAAGCATCAGCGCCCGGCGCTCATGACGCATACGATTGCTGCGGATCAGTGCCATCAAGTCAGGTTCAGCATCAAGGTGAACTTGTTCTAAATCTAAAGCCTCACCTTGCGTCGGTAGTGCGTTATCGCCCGCCAAAGCAGCACTTATTTGCACTTCATTCAATGCCAGTTTGTTATTGAGATCGGTAAGATTCGCCAAGGTGACTAAGGTCGTTTTCTCTCCCTCAAGTGCGATATCTCCTTCGATAAATTGATGTAACTTATCTTGCTCGATACGGGCAGAGACAATTTGGTTGAAAATCCACGAACGGGCCGCCGAGAGATACAAACTGCGCTGATTTTGGTTACGTGAACGCACGTTCTCTTTTCCCCAGCGACGCGCTTCACTGAGGTTATTGCCGTGATTGCCAAAACGTTGGCTACCAAAATAATTAGGCACACCGTGAGTGGCAATGTGCTCTAATCGCGTCACTACTTCGGCGGTGTCGGTGACTTCAGAAAGCGTGATTTCAAAATGATTGCCAACTAAATCACCGGGGCGCAACTTTTTATTGTGACGCGTAATTTCCAGAATTTCGATGCTCGGATATTGAGCCAAAAACTCGGTGAAATCTGGCGTCTCACCTTTTGGTAAATGTACACTGAGCCACTGCTGCGTAACCGCATGACGATCTTTCAGACCAGCCCAACTCACATCTTTTGATTTCACACCACATGCTTTAGCCAATTCATTGACCACAAAACTGGTATTTTCACCAGTTTTACGAATATGAACCATTAAGTGTTCACCACTTCCTGCCAGTTCGAATCCTAAGTCTTCAATCACTTTAAAGTGCTCTGGCTTGGCTTTTATTTTGGCTTTAGCGGCTGGTTTACCACAAAGGTAAGCCAATGAAGATAATATATCTGACATGTTTTCATCCATCGCTGACGCGAGTTGGCGGTAATAATAAAAACAGCGACGCATGAGCCGCTATTGCGCGTTACTGAGCGTGCCATTCGTTGGCGGTAGTCCATCAATAACGTGTTTTTACATAGAAGGAGAGGTAAGTGAATTACCATTACCTCTTCAATTTGTTGGGTCGTTTTATTAAGGCAATATTATGCTTTGATCAACCGTGCATTTAATCTGTAGTACATTTGATCAATAAGACAACCGCTTCGCAAGCAATACCTTCTTTGCGCCCAGTGAAACCAAGGCGCTCGGTTGTGGTTGCTTTGACGTTAATATTATCTAGCGTCGTTTCAAGATCTTGCGCAATGGCAGCGCACATCGCTTCAATATACGGCGCCATCTTCGGCGCTTGCGCGATAATGGTGACGTCGGCATTTCCTAAACGGTAGCCTTGCGCTTTCACACGGCGATAGACATCTTTCAATAATTCACGGCTATCTGCCCCTTTCCATTTATCATCGGTATCGGGGAAATGGCGGCCAATATCACCTGCGGCAATCGCGCCAAGCAGCGCATCACTTAAAGCATGCAAGGCGACATCACCATCGGAATGAGCAATTAAGCCTTGCTCATAAGGAACGGCAATTCCCCCAATGATGACTGGGCCTTCACCGCCAAACTTATGAACATCAAAACCGTGGCCAATTCTAATCATGGTTATTTCCTATTGCGGCTAGTGAGGAAGTACGACCTAAATAAAACTCAGCTAAAGCGAGATCTTCGGGTTGCGTAATTTTGAGATTATCCGCTCGCCCAGCGACCAACGCTGGATGTAACCCTTGCCACTCCATTGCGGATGCTTCATCGGTGATGATGACTTGCTGATCTAATGCGTCCGACAAAGCCTCAAAAAGCGGCTTGGCTCTAAACATCTGGGGGGTGAGTGCGTGCCATAATGCAACGCGATCAACGGTATGATCAATGTTGTTTTCGCCATCAGCACGCTTCATTGTGTCTCGAACGGGTGCAGCTAAAATCGCACCTACCGGATGCTCTTTAGCTGTCGTAATCAATCGGTCAATATCTGCAAAAGTAAGACAAGGCCGCGCTGCATCATGCACGAGAACCCATTCACCTAGGGAATTAGCTAAAACATATTGCAGCGCCGAGAGCACCGAGTCGGCTCGCTCTTGACCACCGCTGACGCTAATAACATTGGGATTAGTGGCTAATGGCAGAGCAAAATAGTAAGGATCATCGTCACTGACGGCGACAACAACGCGATCAATATTAGGGTGCGCGAGCAGCGTCGCTATTGTGTGTTCGAGAACGGTTTTGTTGTGTATGGTTAAATACTGTTTCGGACGATCTGCTTGCATTCGGCTGCCAACACCAGCAGCCGGTACAATCGCGGTAAGAGAAAGCGTACTGTGCGGCATTTATTGACTATCCTCACCGACCAATCGATAGAAAGTTTCACCTTCTTTTATCATTCCTAATTCATGACGCGCTCGCTCTTCAATCGCGTCCAATCCTTGTCGTAAATCATCAATTTCGACGAACATTTCCGAATTTCGTAGCGTTAGGTTTTCGTTTACTTGTTGCTGCACGTCAATTTCATCGACAATGGTTCGATAATCAGCAATGCCATTTTTACCGAGCCACAAATCGTACTGTAATAAACCGAATAATAACGCCAATGTCACCGCAAAAAGTCGCATCACATCTATAACCATTCAAAACGCTCACTATGAAAGAGAACGTAAACGATAAACAAAGCGTGCTGTTTAAAAAAAGTGACGCTCTAACACAGCACGAAAATGATGGCTATTTATATCACAAGCCTTTATTTAACTCATCATTAGGAACGCAAATAAGCCGCCACCCAGAATTAAACGGTAAATGACAAACGGAGTCATACCCATTTTAGAAATCAGTTTTAAGAAGAAATGGATACAAATATAAGCACTGATAAAGGAGGTCAGGAT
>NZ_NDIM01000044.1:0-6475 GCF_002241375.1 Vibrio sp. V19_P1S1T109
GGGTGAACGTTTGCGTGTATATAAAAACACCGCCAATTTGGCGGTGTTTTTATAATTAGGGTGAGGTTGTCTCAGCAAATACTGGCATTGAGTCCGTCAGCAGATTCGATTGACCGAAAGGTCACGCTGACAAGACGCTCGCTGTTACTCATCGTCAACTTTAGGTGCAACTCTCTTTTTCGGCACAAATACCGCATCACCCACTGCCACATTCTGATAAAAGGTTTTATCGCGTTTAACGGGCTTTTTATTGGCGGTGTGCGCCTTGGGCTTAGTACTTTTAGTCTTAGCGGCTGCGTTTTTCTTAAAGGCCGGAACGCGTGGTTTTAGTCCGGTAAATTTACCTTTCAGATCATCAAATTGAGAGAACTCGATATCTTGCTGCAAAAAGGCTTCCACGCGCTTGAAGCTGTCCCAATCTTTTGGGCCAACCAGCGAGATTGCATCACCTTTATTACCCGCACGGCCTGTACGACCAACACGGTGCACATACTCTTCCGTATGTTTGGGCATATCAAAGTTAATCACGTGCGTCACGTTCGCGATATCAAGGCCGCGTGAAGCCACATCCGTCGTGACCAAAATTTTAAATACAGCGCGCTCAAACTGGCTCATGATGGTGTTGCGTTGGTTTTGATTTAAATTACCACTCAACGCAACGGCTTTCAGTTTCTGCTCGTTGAGTTTAAGCGTTAAACGCTCAGTATCAGAACGGGTCGCGGTAAAAATGATCACTTGTCGATATTCGGCTTCCTGCAGCACGCGTTCGAGTAAGGCTTCTTTGTGATCGAGATGATCACAGAGGTAGAATTTTTGGGTGATGTCTTTATGCTCTTCGTTGACAACACCAATCGAAATGCGTTTTGGATCTTTAAGCAACTCGGTACCAAAGTCATTCACTTGGCCGTGATCAAGCGTTGCGGAAAACATCAGTGTTTGGCGACGACGGTGGTTCGCTGCATGATGAATACGGCGTAGTTCCGGAGCAAAACCTAGGTCCAGCATGCGGTCAGCTTCATCAAGGATCAGCGTATCTAAACCATCAAGACGCAACGAGCGGTGCTCTAAGTGATCCGCTAAACGACCGGGAGTCGCCACAATAAAACGGGGGAAACGGCGCAGTGCTTTTACTTGGTCGTTAAAGTTTTCACCGCCCACAATCAGCGTTGCTTCGTAGCTCAACCCACTGAGCATAGTACGCAGCTCACCGTACACTTGTTTGGCCAACTCACGTGTCGGAGCGAGAATCAGAGCTCTAGGGTCTTTTGCTGATAACGCTTTAGTTTTGAGAGACTTATGCAGCATTGGCAAAACAAATGCTAATGTTTTACCCGAACCAGTCTTAGAGGATGCCAACAAATCTTTACCTGCAATCGCCACGGGAACCGCTTGTTGTTGGATCTCTGTCGCTTGTTTGAAGTCATAGTGTTTGAGGGTCTTCAATAAGCGATTGTCTAAGCCTAAATCTTTAAACTGCAAAGGATTCTCCAAAAATTTGTAAAGTTGCCACAATAAATAGGGCAAGAGGTCAAAATGAAAACGCAATATGATAGCCCGAAAGGCGCTTAGATAGATAGAGATCACATAAAAATAATCAGCACGCACACTTTTTCAAAGCATAAGAAGATAGAAAATACGTCTCTTAACGATGAGACATAGCGGAGTAAATGAGCATAAATTGAAATTCTTGGATTATTTTGACGTTCGGCTACTGGGTGAACGCTAGAATAGTGTCTACAATTGAGTTCGTCACTATATATGATGATTTCCAAACAAGTGTATACCCAAACAACTTGACGTTGCAGGTAAACAGCACCGCTGTAGCTTCAAGTAGGAAAAGTATAATAGGGCGTCATTGATAATAATCTTACAAACAAGGAGTTCAATAATGAATAAGATGTTAATTGCAGCTGCAGCCTCTTCTGTACTTCTACTTGCTGGTTGCGCATCAGGTCCTGATGACGCAGCAATGACGAAAATGGATCAGCTAAGCAACCAAGTTAGCCAACTCAGTGATCAAATTTCTGCACTTAAGAGCGAGCAATCGACACTTTCGTCTAAAGTAAGCCAAGCGGCTGATGCCGCTGCCGCTGCGCAAGAAGAAGCGGCTCGTGCAAACGAGCGTATCGATAATATTGCTCAGTCATACACGAAATAATTTCGTTATATTCCATAGCTGAAATTGCTTAAAAGGCTTGTTAATCCAAGCCTTTTTTATTGCTGCTATTACATGGTTCACCATTAATGAACTCATCAACTTTTTTAATTACTCCAATGAGGTTGAAAAATCTGCAGCCACAACTTCGACAGGCACACCATTTTGCGCCAAGATCACCGCTCTCGCTTTCGCATCTGATTTGTTAAATTCATCCAACCACCAGCGAAGTTCTTGCGGTACCTGCAACTCTTTTTTACTGCCGTTACTGCGCGTTAAAGGTTCATGAACTTCAAGAAATACGCTTCGATCTGGCTCTAAGGCTAATTTTATCGGCTCATCAATTACTTTCACTTTCTCGCCACGCTGGACCTGCTTAAACAGCCATTCAATATCCTTGGGATCCATACGAATACAACCTGAGCTGACTCTCATACCAATACCAAAATCTTTGTTGGTACCGTGGATCAAATAATCACCCGCACCATAAGCGAGACGAAGCGCGTATTCACCAAGCGGGTTATCTGGCCCAGCGGGCACCACCGCAGGCAGTTCAATACCTTTCGCTTTATATTCAGTGCGGATCGATTGAGGAGGTGTCCAAGTTGGGTTCGGTCGTTTTTGGCTGATAGTGGTTTCCATTTCGGGCGTGTCACGACCAATACGGCCAATACCGACGGGGAAAATATGCACTTTGCGTTTTTCAGGCTCAAAGTAATAGAGCCGCAGTTCCGCTAAGTTGATGACGATGCCTTCGTAAGCCACGCGCGGTAAAATAATTTGTGACGGAATGGTTAGCACAAACTCTTGCTGCGGCAAAAATGGGTCAATTCCTTTGTTAGCCGCCATCAAAGATAAAAACCCAACATCGTACTGTTTTGCAATTTGCGCTAAGGTTTCGCCCTGCTCAATCACGTGATATTGAGTTCGGCCAACCATGCTACTGCCTTCGGCAGGAAAATCATAAGTCGCGGCAAACGCGTTCACACTGAGCGCACCCCAGCAACAACACAAAGAGAGTAGCTTGCGTAGCATGGTGATCAGGTATCCTTGGCGTCTTTATAGAGCTGTAAGGTTATCTCTCTTTCTACTTTATGATCAACCATTGGCGCGGGATATGACAAGGAATTGACGACAGGGAATTTCCAAGGCGTGTGGATGTACTTATCTGGCAACGAAGCCAATTCAGGTACCCACTGACGAATAAAATCCCCTTTCGGATCAAAACGTTCCCCTTGGCTGGTAGGATTAAAAATTCGAAAATAAGGTTGCCCATCACACCCTGTTGAGGCGCACCACTGCCAACCGCCATTGTTCGATGCATAATCGCCATCCACTAATGTTTGCATAAAATATTGTTCACCAAGTCGCCAATCGATATGCAGATCTTTGGTTAGAAAACTGGCCACAACCATCCTTAATCGGTTATGCATCCACCCCGTTTTATTGAGTTGGCGCATCGCCGCATCGACAATAGGGAACCCGGTTTGACCCTGCTGCCAACGTTCAAAGGCCGTTGAGTTCTCCCACCAAGAGACATGTTTCCCCCAAGGTGCAAAATCTTTTCCTTTACAGAGATCAGGACGGAACCCGATCAGATGCTGATAGAATTCACGCCAAATAATTTCGCTCAGCCAAGTTTGCGCCCCTTCAGACAACCCAATATGTTGCGATTCAGCGTATAGACGCGCCATACATTGACGCGCAGAAAGCGCCCCTATTGCGAGATAAGGTGACAGTGTGCTGGTCGAATCCAACGCGGGAAAATCACGCTGCTGGTGGTAATTCTGTACCTTATCACGGCAAAACTGACGTAATTTAGCGCGAATTGCATCGAACTCGACCACCCAATGATCACTGCTGATGCGTGGATAGCTGAACGAGCGGTGTTCGCTCCACAGCAACGGCTCAAGATCCTTTATGGGTTTATAATGTGCAGAAATAGGCGTTGGTAAAATTTGAGGTAGAGCCGCTTGTGACAACCACGCCCGTTTAAAAGGGGTAAAGACTTTGAAATAATCACCTTGCTTGTTTTTGACTGAACCGGGGGCAATAATGCACTTATCGTCGTATGCTCGCCACTCGATCTGGCGCTCTAGGCAAAACTGGCTCGCCATCTCATCACGCTGCAACTCATTGATTTCATACTCGCGATTAACTAACACTGCGCTGGCATTGAGCTGCTTAGCAATAGTGGCAATCTGCTGCGCAGCACCAGCGTAATCATCGACTTCCTCATACAATAGAGCAATATTGAGTGCTTGCAGTTCACGTTGCAGCTCAAATAAACGCCGATAAATAAGATCCGCCTGCATCGGAGCAAGATGGTGTTTTTGCCACTGTGCTGGTGTTGCAATGAATACGGCAACAACAGGTTCTTCACCATCAATGGCGGCATGTAATGCCGTATTATCAACGGATCGTAAATCTCGGCGCAGCCAGAGTAATTTCACTGTACATCCTTACTGATTAATCTAACGAATGGTGCAGACGAGCAACCACATCTGACAACGAAAGCTTATCTCCCAGTGAGATCCGCAATTTCCGTAACGCTTGAACTTGCTGCTCGGTTAACGCTCGATTGGCAAACAGCGCAACCTGTTGGTAGTTTGCTAAAGCATCATGATCAACAAGAGCGGTAAGATCTTCGACACCATCTAAGATAGTGAGGTTATACCCAGCTTCCACCTTTCCCACGAACCATAACCAAGCCAGTATGCTCGATGTTGGATCAAGATTAACGCAAAGACATTTTCCTTTAGTTGCCGCTTTGTTTTCCGCTTCAATGATCGAGCTCAACTTGCTTATCATCAGTGCCTGAAAAAGCCCTTTTTGCAAACTGCGCAACGGTCCTTTAACCCGCTCTAACGTGTCGATGACAGGAAAGACAAACTGCTGCTCAACAATCTCTAACGGATACTCTTTCAATACTGTAGCAATGGTTGATTCCGCTTTGCCTTTATTGAGATCCACTAAAGCTTGCAGCAATTGTTCTTGCTCTAAAAGCTCTGAACCATGATTTGCCAAAGTATCGATGATGCTTTCACTGCCACTGAGCAATGCACTCACTTTGCCAATCGAAACCCCTTTCGCCAGCCAGCCTTGAATAGTGCGAATCGTCGCAATATCCTCTTGTGAATAAAGGCGATGCCCTTTTTCCGTGCGCTGTGGCTGAACGAGGTGATAGCGGCGCTGCCATGCACGCAAGGTAACGGGCTTTACTCCAGTCATCTCGGCAACGTCTCGAATAGCGTATAATTTTTCAGTCATCATGTTTTCAGTCAGTGGGTTCTCATAGTCCATAACGTAACCTTAGCGTTTGTGGATAAGGCGATAAATAGTGCTGTTGCTGCAGATAAGCATCGGGATACATTTTTATGTAATGTTTGAGCAACGTAATAGGCGCAAGTAAAGGAAGCTCGCCAGTTCGATAGTCATCAATCAATTGCGCTAACTCCACTTTCTGCTCTTTGTTTAAGGCTCGTTTGAAATAACCCTGAATGTGCATCAAAACATTGGTGTTATTTTTACGGCTCGCTCTGTGTTTAAGCGCATCCATTAGCCCTTGGCGATAGTGCTCAATAAAATACTGTGGCGGATGCTGCTTGACTTCAGCCACCAAACGGCCGAGTTCTCGATACGCTTGCGGGTGATGCGCCATTAACGTCAATTTGTAGCGTGAATGAAAGGCCACCACTTTGCCCGGTGTCGGGTTGTCACCTATCGATTGATAAAAGTCATGTAAACAGTAGACACGCGTAATGAAGTTTTCGCGAAGCACAGGATCATGTAAACGGCCATCTTCCTCTACAGGCAACCACGGCATTTTACGCATCAAAGTGGCGGTATAAAGACCAACGCCCTCTTTGTCTGCTCGCTGATGCTTATAGACTTTGACTCTTTCCATGCCACATGTTGGGGATTTCGCACAAACGATATAACCACACAATTTCATCAATTCGAGTTCATCAACTTTTCGTTCTGAGAAATCGAACATGGCTTGCGTGTAATCTTTGGTTTCATCTTTAGTTTCAACCAGCGCTAAGCGCTCTTCGTGAGAGATCAAGCGAATGGTAGGCCTAGGGACCGTTAAGCCAATTCCAACTTCTGGGCAAACAGGTATAAAAGAGAAATAATTGGTGAGTTCTTTAGTTACAAAGTCACTCGCTTTGTGGCCAGAATCAAAACGGACTTGCTCTCCCAGCACACATGCACTGATCCCGATACGAATTTCTGGATTACTCATCGCCGCCTCATATACAAAAATATTTGTTGTATAATGTATAGCACACTCCAACCACCTTATACAAAATATATTTA
>NZ_NDIM01000137.1:0-6420 GCF_002241375.1 Vibrio sp. V19_P1S1T109
GATTCTATGGCTTCAAGAGCTTTAATTGAGCCAAATCAGGCGGTTAATTTTTAATCATAAAATTGAGCAAATTTTAAGCATATCTTTGATTGACGCTGTACTGGATCGCTTCTATTTTTTCTATTGGTTACCACAACAATGGAGGTTATAGAAATGAAACGCGCAAGTTCCACTTATCGATTACAACTGATAAAAGATGTTGTAACGCGGCACCAATGTACGGATCCAATGGCGAACTATATTCAACAGCTTCTAACAGAAAAACCCAACATGGAACAACCCGATGTGAATAAACGTTTTCACGGTAATCATTTTGATGAACATGCTGGTGGTTGGGTCAGTGATTTTTGGGGAATGAAGTAATTGATTAAAACAGATCGCGCTGCGGGTTCGTTTCTGGCTCGGAATCTGCTTTGTTTTGCGCTTGTTGTTTCTGTTTTTTCCGCTTATAGCGCTGTTGGCATAATTTTATGACATGCAGTTGCTGCGCAGCAGTCATTGAGAGCCAGTTAAAACGCTCTTCCCTTTTACGCATACAGCCTTGGCAATAACCTTTGTCATCAACTGAACATACACCGATACAAGGGCTCAGCACTTTAAAAAATTCGAGTTGCTCCATGGTTACTCAATTATTTTTCCAATTTAATGTCCGCCACATAAGAGTAACGTGTGTCACTTCCTGATTGCAAACTGTGACGCATATAAAACAATCACCTTATACTGACAAAAACAGTACTCAATTTTATATACTATGCGCGTTTTCCAAATTCTAGGGTCTAATACGATGAAGTTTAGTTCAAAAAAATGGCTAGCCGCAATTTCGCTACCGGTATTGGTGAGTGCCTGTGCAAGTAATGGTGATGTAGAAAGTATTACCGCTCAAGATTTGCAGCATCACAATTGGCAACTAGTGCAAATTGATGGCAAGGACGTGGTCAATAATGACAAACAAAAAGCACCGCGATTAGAAATCGGCGAAAAGATGATGGCTAGCGGTAACGCAGGTTGCAATAACTTTTTTGGGCAAGCCGAGCTAAAAGACAACCAATTCCGCATCGAAAAAATGGGCATGACCATGATGATGTGTATCGGTGATGTCATGGATACCGAGCAGGCGTTTTCTCAAACATTGTCAGATTGGAGCGAGATCAACCTGACTAAAGACAGCCTAACGCTTAAAAATGAGGTTCACACGCTCACCTTTACTTTACGTGATTGGGTAAATTAATTTCAGTCATTCTTCTCATGGCAGTCTTCTCCATCAGGCTGCCATTTCCGTAGACCACCTCACACATCATTCACCTATCTGCGACTTCTGCTTTTTCTCACCAATTCAGATCTTTTGTTTTTTTTCGTTCATAATGAATGAACATGGAAATATCTCCGGTCTATTCACTAAGTCACTGAATAAAGCGATCTTTAAGGATAATTATGAAAAAGCTCATCACCTTACTCTGCACGTGTGCCTTCGCAATTTCCGCGTCAGCGCAAACTTGGCAACAAACCATAGATGCAGCTAAAGGACAAACCGTTTACTTTCACGCGTGGGGAGGAAGCCAAGAGATTAATGAGTACATCCGCTGGGCAGGCAACGAGCTTCAAGATCGCTACGGTATCGAGTTAAAACAGGTGAAAGTGACCGATATTGCCGAGACAACAACACGGCTTATTGCAGAAAAGGCGGCCGCTAAAAATAATAATGGCAGTGTTGATCTAGTATGGATTAATGGTGAAAACTTTAAGTCCATGAAAAATAATGGTTTATTGTATGGTCCATTTACGGAGCGTTTACCTAACTGGCAATATGTTGATTCCTCACTGCCGATCGATCAAGATTTTTCAGAGCCGACTCTTGGCCTTGAAGCGCCTTGGGGTGTAGGACAACTGGTGTTTATTTACGATCAGGAAAAGCTCAATAACCCACCCCGTTCATTTTCAGAAATGTTGAGCTACGCAAAGGCGTTTCCGAATCGTGTTAGTTACCCTCGTCCTCCTGAGTTTCATGGCACCAGTTTCCTTAAAGCCTTATTGATTGAACTAACAGAGAACGATGTTGCCCTGTCTAAGCCTGTGGATGAACAAAATTTTGCCATAGTGACAGCACCTCTTTGGCGCTATCTTGATGAATTTCATCCTGTGGCCTGGCGTCAAGGCAAGCAGTTTCCCAGCGGTTCCGCTCAAATGCTGCAATTGCTTGATGATGGTCAGCTTGATCTTTCCATCAACTTTAACCCCAATGCTGTTTTTTCCGCTCAAGCAAATGGAACGCTAGCGGCCTCTACCCGCTCCTACGCGTTTGAAACAGGGGCTCTTTCTAACATTCATTTTCTCGCCATTCCTTGGAATGCGAGCGCCAAAGAAGGCGCATTGGTTGCGATCAATTTCTTACTCAGTCCGGAAGCACAATCTCGTAAAGGAGATCTTTCCATTTGGGGAGATCCATCGGTATTACAAAATGAGTTCTTAAGTGGCAGCGCCAAGAAAACTCAGCTGTTTAAATCAATCGCTGAGCCACATCCAAGTTGGCAAACGGCGCTTGAAGCCGAATGGCAACAACGCTACGGCCACTAAAGAGACTGAGATAAAGCCCGATGTTTAGAGCAAGCTATTTGCTGATTATTGTCATCTGTATTGCCCCAGTTGTTCCCGGCCTACTTGGGGTCATACTCTCCTCATTGGGCTATATTCCTCCCGTCGGCTTGCACCACTTTTCTCTAGATGGCTACATCGCCATCTTACAATGGTCGGGAGTCTGGCAATCTCTACTACTTAGCATAGGTTCTGCGTTAATCAGTACCTATCTCGCCGCGGCGATCTGCTTTGTGATATTGCAATCATTGTGGCACAGCCGTCACTGGTCAAAAGTAGAGAACGCTTTATCACCGTTACTGGCTATGCCTCACGTCGCTTTTGCCATTGGTTTTGCTTTTTTATTCTCACCAAGCGGCATGACGGATCGCCTTTTGTATCATCTGTTTGGAACCTCATTCATGGGAGATGGCGCTTCACTTTTAGTACGCAACCCTTACGCAGTCGGATTAACCTTAGCGTTAGCACTTAAAGAAGTTCCTTTTTTACTGCTGATGAGCATCCCCATTTTGCAGCAATTAAACATTGATAAACTGCAACAAGCAGCGGCTTCGCTGGGTTATTCTCAACCCCAACTATGGCTAAAAGTGATCTTCCCACAGTGGTTAAATAAACTGCGGTTTGCCCTCTTTGCCGTGATTGCCTACGGCGTATCCGTTGTCGATTTGGCACTCATTTTAGGCCCCAATAATCCACCAACGTTTGCAGTATTGGTATGGCAGTGGTTTAGTGACCCTAACTTAGCCTTAATTCCTCGCGCCGCCGCTGGCGCCGTTCTGTTGTTTATACTTGCCAGCGCCATGTTATTGATCGTTCTCTTCATCGAAAAGTGTTCCACGCAACACTACAAACGCTGGCAATACTCAGGGCGCTATGCGCTTTCCTTGCCAGGAAAATCACTGTTTTTATTCATCATTACCTTATCTCTGCTGATGTTGCCTTTAATGGTGGTTTGGAGTTTTGCACAACGTTGGCGCTTTCCAGACTTATGGCCCAGCCAGTTCAGTACCCGTTTTTGGGACAACGAATGGTTGAATATCGCACCAACCATTTATCAAAGCGTACAATTAGCACTATTCAGCACTGTGATTGCGCTGGTGTTATCTCTACTCGCTCATGAGTATAAGCTCAAATATCAGCGCCATTTACCCAGTTATTTGATCGCCTTGCCAATGCTCATTCCTCAGCTTTCACTGTTATTTGGCATGCAGATCGCCACACTCTTTTTAGCCAGCGATCAGTATTGGCTTTGGGTTACATGGTCACATGTATTCTTCGCCTTTCCTTTTGTCTACCTTGCGTTGGATGGCCCGTGGCAAAGCTACAATCAAAACCTGACTAAAGCAGCGTTGAGTTTAGGAAAAACGCCGTGGCAAGTATTTTGGCAAATTAAAACGCCGCAACTCTTACCAGCCATCGTTTACGCGGCAGCGGTTGGAATGAGTGTGAGCTTAGCGCAATATTTGCCGACTTTGATGCTCGGCGCAGGAAGGATCGCTACTATTACTACCGAAGCCGTTGCGCTCTCGAGTGGCTTTGACCGCAGAGTCACCGCTATCTATGCCATTTGGCAAGCCCTACTTCCTTTAATTTTTTTCACCTTGGCGATTGTGATCAGCCGCCTACAAACTCATCGCCGTACCATGAACCCTATCGTTAAAAAAACTGCCCGTAAGGAAGCCATTACTCATGACGTTCTGCCTCGAAAACCTCGCCATCCATAAACAAAATAGTGAAGCTCTCTTATCGGATTTAAATATCACCATCTCCCCTGGTGAAATTGTCAGCTTAATGGGGCCGAGCGGCTGTGGAAAATCAACGCTACTTAATGTAATTGCGGGTCATTTGGGGAGGGATTTTAGCTTCCAAGGCAGAGTCATACTGGACGGTGTCGACATCACTTTGCGGCCTGCACATCAGCGGCAAGTCGGTATTTTATTTCAAGATGATCTGCTCTTCCCACATCTGACGGTTTGGCAAAATTTGGCTTTTGCCTTGCCCAACTCGGTAAAAGGCCATGAACGGCAGTCTCAAGCAGAAAAAGCATTACAGAAAATTTCTCTCGAACCTCTTGCCAATGCTTACCCAGAACAGATATCTGGGGGGCAGCGAGCACGTATTAGCTTGGCTCGCATGCTACTGACTCAACCTAAACTGGCACTATTGGATGAACCATTTAGTAAGTTAGATAAAGCACTGCGGATCCAATTTAGGGATTGGGTCTTCAATCAACTGGTCGCCGAAGGCATTCCGACCTTGATGGTCACGCACGATAAAGACGATGTTCCGCCTAACAGCCGCATTTTAACCTGCTCATGGGAGAGCGCACATGCTTGATCGATTTAGTGTCAAAATCATTCGTTGGCCACTAGAGAAAACAGCTCAAGGGCTTCATCGCTTAGGCATTACAGCGAACCAAACGACACTCTGGGGTTTTGCTTTAGGTTGCTGTGCACTTCCTGCACTTGCTTTCTCGCAGTACACGCTGGCATTAATTTTCATCATACTAAACCGAATAGCAGATGGCCTTGATGGTGCGTTGGCAAGAATTCAAGGGGTCAGCGATGCGGGAGGATTTCTCGATATCAGTTTAGATTTTCTGTTTTACTCGCTCATCCCGTTTGGTTTTGTGCTGGCTTCACCTGAGCACAATGCGGTAGCTGGCGCCTTTTTGATCTTTTCTTTTATCGGTACGGGAAGCAGCTTTCTTGCCTTCGCCGTGATGGCCAGCAAGCGAAACATCCACAGCCCTATCTACAAGCATAAATCACTGTATTACATGTCAGGCTTGACTGAGGGTACGGAAACGATTGCTTGTTTCGTCCTGTTTTGTCTTTTTCCTCAACATTTTGCCTTAATAGCTTATCTATTCGGCGGCGCATGCTGGTTCACCACCATTACCCGCATTTATTCTGGATTTCAAACACTCTCTAACACTCACTCACGTCAAGAATACAACCATGATTAACGGTATCACTTTTGGCTTCGAACTACGGCTTCAAATCCAGATAATGTAATACATTGGGTAATCGTATAACTCTTCGAAATTCTCATCAATTGAACCAGTGGCATGCTAAACTGCGCACTTACTAACGCAGTGGCATAACGATGCCTAAGGTTGCATTTATGACTTTGACCAGACCCGTTAAAATAGCGATCTTACTCTTTCTGATCCCGACTCTTATTTTTTCGTTAGCCATCCCGATATTAATCAATCCGTTGACACGCTATGTGCTGGAAAGCAAACTCGATACCGTCAATCTTTACTTGGCCAATAGAGCTCAGAGCTTAAATGATATGATTTTAGATCAAGTCGCTCAGATAAATTATGAATGCCAAGCAAGCGATATGTCATTAATTCGTGATTCCAAGTACTACAACCGATTTATTAGAATGATCGCAGTTGTCAACAAAGACGGGCGTAGCTGCTCGACTGTCGGTTTCCCATTACAACTTTCGGATGAGTTGAAAGCCTATGACCTCTCTTCAGGGTTTTACATGTCCACCACTCCCGCACTTTTTAATACAGAAAAAGAGCTACTTATTTATTATCAAAAAGAAGGTAATCGAATTTTTTGGATATTAGACAGTAGCTGGCAAGAAGAGATATTAAAAGGTGATTGTATAAATTGCTTTTTATTAAATTTTCATTATTTATCGCCTAGTTTAAATGGATTGAGAATGAGTCGAGGCAATAAAGAGATTGCTTACCAAGACCACATCACAACCATTAGTTACACCATAAAAGAGTTTGATATTCAAGAAACACTCTCTGTTGGTAAAGAATTCAACCAATATCTTTACTACCAATTAATATATTGGGGTTATACC
>NZ_NDIM01000151.1:0-6397 GCF_002241375.1 Vibrio sp. V19_P1S1T109
ATATTTATGCAGTGGGTAACACTAGGAATTTACAATTAATTAGCACAGAGGTTATGGAAGTGTTAAACAAAAAGAGTTTGTTAAGCAACATTGGCGTGCAAGTCGTCATTGCAATGATCATTGGTACTGCCGTTGGTGCCATGATGGGACACGATGCGGCCGTCTTTTCGCCACTGGGTGTCATTTTTATCAACCTAATTAAGATGCTGGTGATCCCACTGGTGGCCGTTGCGCTTATTTCCGGTGCTGCGGGCCTTGGTAATAGCCACGCGGCGGGTAAAGTCGGTTTTGTCACACTCAGCTTTTTTGCGGTCACTTCCGCACTCGCCGTAACGCTAGCACTGGTAATGGGCGAAGTCTTCCAACCGGGTATCGGCGTCGATATTTCGGGCGTTGAAGGTATGTTTTCTGCCGAATACGCAGCAAAAGGTGAACTACCTACTTTTTGGGCAACCATTACGGGTATGATCCCAACCAACGTTTTCCAGTCACTGAATAATGCCAACATTCTACAAATCCTTGTTTTTTGCTTGTTCTTTGGCATTGCCATTTCTAAACAGAGCAAAGAAAAACGTGACCCGATCATCAATGGCGTAAACACCATTGTTGATGCCATGGTGTGGATGATCAACAAAGTGATGATCATCGCGCCTATCGGTGTATTCGGTTTGATGGCTGAAGCCGTCGGCACGTTTGGTTTTGGTGCACTGATGGTGGTATTTAAGCTGTTTGTCGTTTATGTCGCGGCCATTTTAATTTTCGGCTTTATTGCTTACCCGCTGATGATTCAGGTCTTAACCAAGACGTCGGCTAAGAAATTTATCCTTGCGATGAAAAAGCCTCAAGCCGTAGCCCTTTCAACCGCGTCATCAATGGCGACACTCCCTGTCACTATGGATACCGTAGAACACGACCTTGGCGTACGCAACTCAACTGCCGCCTTTGTTCTGCCGTTAGGTGCCACCATCAACATGTCTGGCAACGCCATCTATTACGGTTTAGTTGCGATTTTCTTCGCCCAGCTATTCAATATTGATCTCTCGATGGGCGCTTACATTGCCATCATCGTAACAGCGACACTGGGCGCCGTCGGTCAGGCAGGTGTTCCTGGTCCTTCTTTCCTTGTAGTAGCCGTTTTGTTAGCGGCTGGAATTCCAATTGAAGGTTTGCCACTACTGTTCGCCCTAGACCGTATCTTCGACATGATCCGTACCGCGCTCAACATCACAGGGGATGCCGCGTGTGCCGTTATTGTTGATGCTTTGATTGAAGAAGAAGCCACTGAGGCCTCATTGAAGCAGCAAAAAGCCTAACTCATCACAGAGCATCATTGATCCAATACAAGCCGCATCCTATGCGGCTTTCTTTTTGCATCGCAATTTGCAAAAAAAACAGTTCTCATACTAAAGTTAATCATTAAAGCGCCCTATGACTGACGATAAAGTTGGCATTGCGATTGCTATAATAAACGACACCTCTTTCGTGCCACATAGCAGCGGCAAACTTTTGGCGTTAGCACGAATCGACTTGGAGTATGAGTAATGGATATTCATCGTGATACTTATTATGGTTTGATTCACCACGGGATCCGAGAATTGGTTATCGATCGGATTGGCCATTTCAGTGAATTTGAATACCACCAATATCTAGGCTTAATTACTGGCAAAGATTCCTGTTTTTCAATGACAGATGAAGAATTGCAGATAGCCGTCGCCAATTTAAAAAGTGAAGGCTATTTAGAAGATATGAAACGAGCAATACCACAACTTGAAACCAGCGGCTGGGAACGCTGATCCATTTCTAGTTAATTTGTTTCGAATTGTCTCTTTCTATTTAGCTCTGACACGGTTTTGGTTAGACTGTGCGCAACGTTTAAATCGGAAGCATAAATACGAATGAAGCAACTTATTGATTTTATACCACTTATCATCTTTTTTGCCCTTTTCAAGATGTACGACATCTATGTCGCCACAGGGGCACTTATCGTGGCCAGTGCGGTACAGATTGCCCTGACCTACGCACTGTATAAGAAAGTTGAAAAAATGCAGATCATCACTTTTTTGATGGTGACTATCTTCGGTGGTATGACGATTTTCTTTCACGATGACAATTTCATTAAATGGAAAGTCACCATTGTTTACGTTGTTTTTGCCTTGGGCTTGACCATCAGCCACATCATGGGCAAATCAGCCATTAGAGGAATGCTTGGCAAAGAGCTAACCTTACCTGAACACGTATGGACAAAAATCAACTGGGCGTGGGTTTTCTTTTTCAGCGTTTGCGCTGTACTAAACATCTATATTGCATATCAACTGCCATTGGATGTTTGGGTCAACTTCAAAGTATTTGGCTTATTAGCCGCAACTTTTGTTTATACCTTATTAACGGGCGTTTTTATCTACAAACACCTGCCAAAAGAGAAGCAAGTTTCCGAGAGCAAACCCTCCTCGCACGAGCACTGATTGCACTAACCTTCTCGCTAGGACTCATTCAGAGGACTCTTTGAGTGCAAAACAGGCTGTCTTTGGTATAATCCGTCCCTATTTTTCAGCGACCAATTTGGTCGCTGTTTTGTTGTTGTGGATGTCGAAAAATGAATCAGGAAAATAGCGCCCCAAGAGGCCAATTATTGCTACGCACCTTAGCCATGCCAGCAGATACTAACGCCAACGGTGACATTTTCGGCGGTTGGATCATGTCTCAACTCGACTTGGCTGGCGCAATTTTAGCCAAAGAGATCTCATTTGGCCGCGTTGTCACTGTGTCTGTTTCTAGCATTACGTTTAAAAAACCCGTCAAGGTAGGTGATGTAGTGTGTTGTTATGGTGAATGCACCAAAATTGGCCGCACTTCAATGTCCGTCAATCTTGAAGTATGGGTAAAACCCATCAAATACGACAGCGTGGGAGATCGTTTCCAAGTATGTGAAGCAACCTTCAATTATGTCGCCATTGATACCGATGGCCGCCCTCGACCGATTAAGCCTAGCAACTGATCACAGAAATTCAGTTTGGTTGCTTTCAATACGCGCCAGTTTCAGTACAGTAAGGCCTCGACTTCATTATCAAACAATAAGGATATCAATATGTGGTACGTTATTTTCTCTCAAGACGTAGAAAACTCGTTGGAAAAACGCATGAGTGTCCGGCCACAACATTTAGAGCGCTTACAAACCTTGCAAGATGAAGGTCGTCTATTAACCGCAGGGCCAATGCCAGCAATTGATTCGGAGAATCCAGCAGAAGCTGGGTTTACGGGGTCAACGGTCATCGCTGAGTTTGATTCTTTAAGACAAGCTCAAGCATGGGCGGATGCCGATCCTTATGTTGCTGCCGGTGTGTATCAACATGTTATCGTTAAACCCTTCAAGAAAGTGTTTTAAGATGAAAGTCATTCTCTGTGCTCTGTTTACAACGCTGGTACTGGTGGGTTGTAGCTCGAATGGTGATCAGCAAAAATATTTGGAAGCCGTAGCCAGTAATCGCGCGAATGTGATTAGCGCTGAGTTACCCTTAGAATTTGGGCCTTTGTCCGTGATGCGTGCCAGTGCTAAAGGCAGTACGGTGGAAATTATGATGATTTACAATGGGGGTCAAAAAGGAGCAAAGCCGATTGATCAAGTGTTGAAAACCAGCATCAATACCTACTGCTCGGATTCAACCACACGCGCTAACCTCGACCTCGGCTTAACTTATAGAATTAAAATGCGCAATACGCGGGGCCAACTTGTTGTGGACCAATTCATTAGTAAAGCAACTTGTTCGGCACAATAGTCCTCCCCTTATTAGTGATGACCACCACTTTATTCGTAAAAAACAGAGGCTTCATTTGAGGCCTCTGTCAAGATTAATGTGGCTTAACTTTGCTGGGGTTTAAGCTCTTTGCGCAGCGTTTTAGCTGCTGACACTAAGTTGGTCAGTGCTGCCTCCACTTCATTCCAATTGCGCGTTTTTAAGCCGCAATCAGGGTTAACCCATAATCTCTCTGCTGGAATTTTTTCCGCCGCTTTACGCAACAAACCTTCAATCCACTCTTGAGAGGGAATGTTTGGCGAGTGAATATCGTACACACCTGGGCCAATTTCATTCGGGTAGTTAAACTCTTCAAACGCTTTGAGCAGTTCCATATTCGAGCGAGAAGTTTCAATCGTAATCACATCGGCATCCAGTGCCGCTACTGAGTCAATGATTTCATTAAATTCGCTGTAACACATGTGAGTGTGGATCTGCGTTTCGGGTTTCGCACTCGCCGCCGCAATTTTAAATGCCTCAACTGCCCACGCCAGATATGCTTGATGGTCACGCTTCTTCAATGGCAATCCTTCACGAATCGCAGGTTCATCAATTTGGATGATGTTAATGCCCGCTTGCTGCAGGTCTGCCACTTCATCACGCAAAGCGAAAGCCAATTGCTGTGTGATGGTTTGACGAGAAATATCTTCACGAGGAAACGTCCAGCATAAAATCGTTACAGGCCCAGTCAACATTCCTTTCATTTGCTTCGCAGTCAATGATTGAGCATAAGTAGACCACTCCACCGTAATCGGTTTTTCACGTTCAATATCGGCCACCACGATAGCCGGTTTTACGCAGCGTGAGCCGTAACTTTGCACCCAGCCAAATTGTGTAGTCTGGAAACCGGCTAAGTTTTCGGCAAAGTACTCCACCATGTCGTTACGCTCAGCTTCACCGTGCACTAACACATCGAGATCAAGTGCCTCTTGACGTTTTACTGCATCGGCAATGTGCCCTTTCAATGCATTGATATAATCAGCGTGTGCCAGTTTACCTTGGCGGTAAGCACTGCGCTGATGACGGATCTCACTCGTTTGAGGGAATGAGCCTATGGTTGTCGTTGGCAAGAATGGCAACCCTAACACTTCAGCTTGGTGATGAGCGCGCTCTGAATAAGGTGCACTGCGCTCAGAGAGTGCTGCCGTTATGCTGTTGACTCTCGCCTGTACATGCGGTTTATTAACGTGAGTTGCCGTTTTACGTGCAAGTATCGGTTGGCTATAAGTTTCACAAGCCAGAATCGCCGCGTCATCACCGTCCAGTGCCTTACCAAGTAAAGCAACTTCTGTCACTTTTTGTTTGGCAAATGCAAACCAACTTTGTACTTCATCACTGAGCTGCTGCTCAAGATCTAAATCAACTGGGCTATGCAAGAGTGAACACGAACTCGCAATCCACAGATGCTCCCCCAGTTGCTGCTTCACTGGCTGTAAACGAGCCAATAACGTCGCAAGATCGGCGCGCCACACATTGCGTCCATTGACCACACCTGCCGAAAGTACCCAATTTTTTGGCAATTTCTCTAGTACCGCGTTCAATTGATCGGCAGAAGCGGAGAGATCGATGTGCAATCCATTTACTGGTAGCTCAATGATTTTATCGAGCGTATCAAGCACCGAATCAAAATAAGTAGTCAGTAACAGTTTTACATCGCCAGCGATCACTTGATAAGCCAACTTAAATGCATCTTGCCACTTTGATTCTAGCTCTAACGCTAAAATAGGCTCATCGATTTGTACCCATTCCACTCCTTGTTTAGCAAGCTTAGCTAAAATTGCTTGATAAGCGGTCAATAAACGAGGCAGTAAGGTCAGGCGATCAAATCCCTCTTCGACCTCTTTACCCAAGTAGAGGTAGCTCAGCGGGCCAAGCAGTACAGGCTTAACTTGGTGGCCTGCTTTCGACGCTTCATTGACTTCCTCAAACAGTTGAGGCCAGCTGACTTCGAACGTATCGTCTTGGCTGAACTCCGGCACAAGGTAGTGATAATTGGTATTAAACCATTTAGTCATATCAGAAGCGGCACTTCCGCTACAGCCGCAACCCGCTTGTGATTGACCGCGTCCAACGCGAAAGAGTGTATCTAAATCAGGAAAGCCGTTTTTATGACGTTTAGGAACGTGTCCAAGGAGCAATGTGGTTGTGAGTACGTGATCATACCAAGCGAAATCGCCTACGGTTGAAAAACTCAGACCCGCTTGTTGCTGCTCAGCCCAGTTTTTCTGACGAATGTCATGCCCTACTTGCAGTAACTGCGCTTGATCGCTTTCGCCACGCCAATATTTTTCTAACGCAAATTTCAGTTCGCGTTTTTCACCAATACGTGGATAACCTAAGATGTGAGTCGTCGTTGTCATGTCCCTAGTCCTTTTGCTGTTGATCGTATCTGATTCTTTATCGCATGAGATAAAGACTGTCTCTTATACACATAAGACGCTGCCGATGAAGAGGTTATTGTTATTATCGGTGGAATTACCAGGCATCAACGAGGAAACACATTAGAAATCGATCAGTGACGTATTGCGCATGTCACTTATACCACCATGACCCTGCAGCCTTAGGTGATCAAGAAAACTTTGTTCGGGGACAGCAAGCAACACACG
>NZ_NDIM01000241.1:0-6319 GCF_002241375.1 Vibrio sp. V19_P1S1T109
ATGTAATGGCATTAAACATAAAAAAACCTACTGAAAATTTCGAGTCATTATTGTTTAAATAGTGGCGTATTGAGCAAAACACAAGTCAGAATAAAGTGAGATTCTAAATATCACGAGATTCATCTTCATCGCTCTCGTGATAAAAATCATTCGGATCTTGAGGAACGCTAGGGTCTTCTAGTATTTCAATGACTTCTGAACTTGAGTATTCATGCCCCATCAGGAAAAGCGCTAACATGGCATCGGCTTTGGATTTATTGTCCGCTTTTTCTAGCAAAATTTCTTCAAAGCGTCGCCGTATCATGGCAATCTCATGTTCAACAAAACCGCGACCTTCTTCCTCTCCTTCACCTTCCTCGGGCGCATTATCAAACTCCAGAAACAGAAAATGGCCGTCCAATTGTGTGTCAATAAGACGTTCAGGCAACCAAGCCTCACCCATCACCAATTCTGGATCGGTGTTATCGGGTAGTGAATCGAGTATGTGTTTCAGTTCAGATGCTTTCACAGTCTTATCGTTTCAGTAATCATGTCGCTATTGTAGCGGCGATTTTCTTATAAACATAAGAAATCCTGATCCGATTACCCAATTTTAAATCGCTTAATCATACAAACGATGGCAAAACATACCGGAATCGAGGAGGAAGCGAATAAATGCTCGCCGTTTGTGAAAGGATAACTGATTGCAGGAGCGTTGATTATGCTACAATCCGCTCAGTTTTATGTAATGAAATGAATAGGAAATGCTTTGACCTCGTCACAGCCCAATCAACACAAGTCAATGAACGCTAGCAGCAACAGTGCGGCATCTCTGCGCAATGCATTGAAAGAATGCATGATGCGTGATCGTTTTCGTCTGAGTAAACGCATCTCTGGTGCGAGCAAAATAAAAAATGAGCAAGCCAAACATGCCGTTTTTGATCAAATTGCGCTCGATATTGCTCAGTCAATGATGGTGGCGCAGCAGCGTCTCAACAGCCGCGTTACCATCGACTACCCTGATTTATTGCCCGTAAGCCAAAAACGCGATGATATCGCCAAAGCGATTGCTGAAAACCAAGTGGTAATTGTGGCGGGTGAAACAGGGTCAGGCAAAACGACTCAGTTACCCAAAATTTGCGCAGAACTTGGGCGCGGTAAATATGGCCTGATTGGCCATACGCAACCACGTCGCCTTGCTGCGCGTTCGGTCGCGAGCCGAATAGCGCAAGAGATGGAAACAGAACTGGGTGGCTTTGTTGGCTATAAAGTTCGTTTTAACGATCAAATTTCCGAGCAGACTCAGATCAAATTGATGACTGACGGGATATTGTTGGCCGAAATCCAGCATGATCGTTTTCTCAATCAGTACGACACCATCATTATCGATGAAGCGCATGAGCGCAGCTTAAATATCGATTTTATCTTAGGTTATTTGAAAGAACTGCTGCCGCGTCGTCCGGATCTCAAAGTCATCATTACTTCGGCCACCATCGATCCTGAACGCTTCTCTAACCATTTTAGTGGCGCGCCTATCATTGAAGTGTCGGGTCGTACTTATCCGGTCGATACGCGTTATCGACCACTGCTTGGTGAAGAGGACGCAGACCGCGATCAACTTGAAGGTATTTTTGAAGCCGTCGATGAACTCTGTGCTGAAGGACTTGGCGATATTCTGATCTTCATGAATGGTGAACGAGAAATTCGTGATACGGCTGATGCGCTCAGTAAACGTAACTTACGTGATACTGAAATTGTGCCGCTTTATGCACGATTATCCGCCGGTGAGCAGAATAAAATCTTTCAGCCCCATATAGGGCGGCGCATCGTTTTAGCCACCAACGTGGCAGAAACATCCCTTACCGTTCCGGGGATCAAATATGTCATTGACCCAGGTACGGCGCGTATCAGCCGTTATAGCTACCGCACCAAAGTCCAACGTTTGCCGATTGAACCAATTTCTCAAGCGAGTGCAAATCAGCGTAAAGGTCGTTGTGGCCGTGTTGAAGAAGGGATCTGCATACGCCTCTATTCCGAAGAGGATTTTCTTTCACGCCCAGAATTTACCGATCCGGAAATACTGCGTACCAACTTAGCCTCGGTTATTTTACAAATGACCGCACTTGGGCTGGGTGATATTGAAGCATTCCCATTTGTGGAAGCGCCGGATAAACGCAACATTCAAGATGGTGTGCGTTTGCTAGAAGAGCTTGGCGCGATTGTTCCTGATACCAATAAACATGGTCACGACAGCAAAAAGCAGTTGACGGATATGGGGCGCAAATTAGCACGCTTGCCGATTGATCCCCGTTTGGCGCGTATGGTGCTTGAAGCGCCAAAGCTTGGCTGCGTAAAAGAGCTGATGGTGATTGCCGCTGCACTTTCGATTCAAGACCCACGTGAACGCCCATCAGATAAACAACAAGCCTCCGATGAGAAACATCGCCGATTTTTTGATGAAGAGTCCGATTTCCTGAGCCTAGTGAATTTGTGGAACCACATTCAAACTGAGCAAAAAGCGTTAAGCAGCAGCCAATTTCGTAAGCAGTGTAAACAAGATTACCTCAATTATTTGCGGGTACGCGAATGGCAGGATGTCTACTTCCAAATTCACCAATCGATGCGTGAAATGGATTACAAATTGAACGACGAACCGGGCAATTACCAAAGTATCCACAGTGCAATTTTGGTTGGTTTACTGTCGCACATCGGTATCAAAGACCAAGAGAAAAATGAATACCAAGGGGCTCGTAACGCCCGCTTTAATATCTTTCCCGCTTCTGGTCTGTTTAAAAAGCAGCCCAAGTGGGTGATGGTCGCCGAATTGGTGGAAACCTCTAAACTGTGGGGGCGTATTGCAGCTAAAATCCAGCCTGAATGGGTGGAACCGCTGGCACAGCATTTGATCAAGCGTAGCTACAGCGAACCGCATTGGTCAAAAAAACAAGCCGCCGTCATGGCCTATGAAAAAGTGATGTTATATGGCATTCCTATTGTGCCTAAACGTTTGATTAACTACAGCACCATTGACGAGCCACTATGTCGTGAGATTTTCATTCGCAGCGCATTAGTTGAAGGTGATTGGGAAACCAAACATGCGTTTTTCAAGCAAAACCGTCGCTTATTACTTGAAGTCGAGGAGCTTGAGCATAAATCTCGCCGCCGCGATATTTTGATTGATGATGAACAGCTTTTCGAGTTCTACGATCAGCGAGTCGCAACTGATGTGGTCTCTGGGCGTCATTTTGATGCGTGGTGGCGAAAAGCCAGCAAAGCCACCCCAGATCTACTCAACTTTGAAAAAGAGATGCTATTTAAAGGTGATGCTAGCCACATCACTGATTTAGATTATCCCAACTTTTGGCACCAAAACGGTATTAAGCTGAAGCTCAGCTATCAATTTGAACCTGGCGTGGATAGTGACGGTGTCACGGTGCATTTGCCATTGCCGATCCTAAATCAAATTGAGCCGACAGGGTTTGATTGGCAGATCCCCGGGTTACGTCATGAATTGGTTGTCAGCCTCATCAAGTCTTTGCCTAAAACACTGCGCAAAAACTTTGTACCAGCACCTAACTATGCGGATGCGTTTTTAGCTCGTGTCACACCGATGGAATTGCCTTTATTGGATGCGATGGAAAAAGAGTTAAGACGCATGACGGGCGTCGAGGTGAAGCGTGAAGATTGGAAGTTAGAGCAAGTTCCGGATCATTTAAAAATCACTTTTCGCGCGGTGGATCATAAAAATCGCAAACTCAACGAGCATAAAGATTTATATCAGCTGAAAGAGAGTTTGAAAGAGAAAGTACAAGAAACACTCTCTCAAGTGGCAGACGATGATATTGAACAGCAAGGTTTGCATACGTGGAGCTTTGGTGAATTACCGAAAGTGTACCAACAAAAGCGCGGCGGTTTCGAGGTTAAAGCCTATCCAGCGTTAGTGGATAGTAAAGAAAGTGTTGAAATTAAGCTTTTTGAGACTGAGCAAGAACAACTCAATGCAATGAAAGCAGGGCAAAGGCGTCTGATTTTGCTGAACGTTCCTTCACCGATTAAATATCTGCACACCAATTTACCGAACAAGTCAAAATTGGGGCTCTACTTTAACCCGTATGGCAAAGTATTGGACCTGATTGATGACTGTATTGCTTGTGGGATTGATAAGTTAATTGAGCAGCAAGGCGGTTTAGTGTGGGAGCCGGAGCAGTTTGAGGCACTGAAAGAGTTTGTGCGCGCTGAATTGGGCGATACTGTGGTCGATATCGCCCAACAAGTGGAGACGATTCTTACCACGGCATTCAACATTAATAAAAAGCTGAAAGGGAAAATCGATTTTACGATGGCTTTTGCGTTATCGGATATCAAAGCGCAGATCGAAGGTTTGATCTTTAAAGGCTTTGCCACCGAATGCGGCTGGAAGCGTTTGCCGGATATTCTGCGTTACATGCGCGCGATTGAACGTCGGATGGAGAAGTTACCCATTGATCCAAATAAGGATCGTTTGCACATGTTGAAAATTGAAGCGGTAACCAATGATTACAAAGCGCTACTAAACAAGATACCTCGTGGTGCAGAAGTACCTGAAAATGTTAAAGAGATCCGTTGGATGATTGAAGAGCTTCGCGTGAGTTTATTTGCTCAGCAACTTGGCACTCCTTATCCAGTTTCAGATAAACGTATAAAAAATGCGATTGATGCTTGTTAGGTATAAGATTTGCATCTAACCAACAGTTCACTATAATTTGACGCTATGTGGCAATCGGTCGCCGTTTTGAGGCCACTGCCAAATTAAATAAAGAAGGTTCATCATGAAAAAGACTTTAATCGCACTGGCGCTGATCAGTACATCTTCAATGGCGTTTGCTGACTCTTGGATTTATGGCGGCGCATCGGTAGGCCAATCGGATTTGAATGGTAAAAGCGGCACTTCGTACAACATTCATGCCGGTACTGGTATTCTTCCTCTGATTGGCCTCGAAGCGGGTTACACCGACCATGGCAAATTTGAAGTCAATGCCACGAATGAAATCGCGGCCTCTTCTGTTTATTTTGCGGTAAAGCCAAGCATTGATTTTGGCCCTCTGCATGTGTATGCCAAGGGTGGTTTGCATTCTTGGGATAAAAAATTAAACAGCAATAAAATAGATGATGGTTTTGACATCATGTACGGTGTAGGCGCTGAATACTTCCTGATGGGGCCAATTTCAGTTGGTGCAAGTTACATGAATTACACTTTGGGCGATGACGATATTGGTACGGTTTCATTCAACGCGACCTTCCACTTTCTTTAATCTAGTCACTCAATCGCTTTCAACCACTTCTTGCTCGTTAGTAGCAAGAAGTGGTTTTTTATTTGAGCAGTATGGTGTGGTGTACATTCTCAAGTACGCCAGTAACTGAAAGCAAAGCGCGACCAGTGATTGATGATGTAGTCAATAAATGCCTGAGTTCGCTCAGGAAGAAAACGTCTCTGAGGGTGCAGCAAATAAACATCCGCTCCTTCAATCTGCCAATTAGGCAATAATGGCACTAATCGTTTCTCCTCTAACTCCTTATCAATTAATCCTTTAGGTAACCTTGCAATACCCATATTCATGAATGTGGCTTGTAAAATCGTATCAATTTCCTCAGAGCTAATACGTGCCTGAGGGATAAATTGAAAACGTTCTTTGCTTTGCTGATGTTCAAATATCCACGCTTGTTTGGTATTTAAAGTGAGTAGTGGCAGAGAAAGTAATTGCTCTGGATGTTTTAGCAGCAAAGAGGCCGAGTAGTCAGGACTTGTGCACAACACGGAAGGGTTATTAGCCAGTTTGCGCGCAACCCAATCGGATTGAGGTTGTGGACCAAAACGTAGCGCTATATCAAGGTCGTGCTGGGTATGATAATCCAGCCCTGCACCGACTTGAATACGAATGTTGACTTTAGGATGTTGCTGACAAAATTCCAGTGCTAATGGACTTAGCTGATGCCGAATGGGTAGGATTGGCGCGTTAATGACGATCTCGCCTCTAAACTCTTGTTTGGCTTTTAAAGCTTGTGCTTGTTTATCTTCTATTTGGCTAAATAGGTTGGCATAGGTTTCAAACAAATGCTCGCCTTCTTTCGTTAGTACCACTTCTTTACTGTTTCTGATCAGTAGAATGCTGCCAATATCTTGTTCCAACTGCTGAATTCTGCGGCTCAAAGTGCTGGTGGACAAGGCTTTTTGTTTTGCTGCCAGCGTAAAATTGCCACATTTCACTACCGTTAAAAAGAGTGATAAATCATCAAGTTTCATCATTAATCCCATTTATGCAATAAGCCATCCCATTCTATCCTATTTTAGGATATGCACTAT
>NZ_NDIM01000022.1:0-6302 GCF_002241375.1 Vibrio sp. V19_P1S1T109
GTACAAGTCTACACAGATCAAGGTTTACGCCTTCAGCTACCCGCGTCTCGATTTCGTCCATTTCTTAGCCAAATTGGAGTAAAAGGTCGATTTCGGCTGACAACTGACCAAAATAACAAGTTTGTAAAGTTAGAAACTCTGTGAGCCGCTGATTTTCTAGATATTTAAATAGGAATCTTAATCACATTCTCAAACATTTCACCTCATACCTGCCCTAAAACTGTTAACTATTTGTCAATAAAGCTTTTACAATAAAGCAAGCATTACCAATGGTAAGCGCTATGCTTACCGCATACCCTACAAAAATAATAATCTTGGAGTCTACTATGACTGCGCGTGAAACTTTAGTGCCAGTTCTGCTTGAAAAAGTGTACAAACTGATTCAAGACAAACTCGATCTTGCTCATCAACCGCTCGTGACCCAACTTGCTCAACATCTATTTAGTAACATTTCGAAAGATGATCTGACTGAACGTAATGAATCTGACTTATATGGTGCAATAGTTAGCCTATGGCACCATATTAACGAGAAAAACCCAGAGGAGCGTTCAGTGCGGGTATTTAACCCGACAGTAAGCCGCCAAGGTTGGCAGTCAACGCACACGATTGTTGAAATAGTAATCCCTGATAGTCCGTTTCTTGTGGACTCCATTAAAATGGCGCTCAGCCGTTTGGATTTATCGTCACACCTCATGCTCAATGGTCCAACGCAAATCTCGCGCACCGATAACGGTGTTATTACTTCGGTAAACCAAGGTGAGGGTGTTCTGCAATCTCTTTTTCATATTGAAGTCGACCGCCTTAGTAGCAAAGAAGCGATGACACAGTTGAAAAATGAGTTGCTTAGTATTTTGAGCGATACAGCTTTAGTGGTGCAAGACTGGCAACCAATGTCAGAAAAACTGGTGCAAGTGATTGCGCAATTGGAGACACAAAAAGAATTCATTCCTGTAGAAAGTGATCGTTACGAAGAAACCATCAAATTCTTAAAGTGGATGGGAAATCATAATTTCACTTTCATGGGGTACAAAGAATACGACCTCGTGACGGTCGAAGGCGATACTGAACTGAGACCAACAGCAGAAAAAGGGTTGGGTTTATTTTCTGATTCAAAACGTGTACGCAGCGTAAAATTATCTGACTTTCCTGATTCCGCGCGCCTTGAAGCCAAAAAGCCTTTTTTATTGATTGTCACTAAAGGCAATACCCAATCACGTATCCACCGCCCAGCTTATACCGATTATATCGGCGTTAAAAAGTTCGACAAAGCAGGTAAAGTGATCGGTGAACATCGTTTCACTGGTCTATATACCTCGGCGGTGTATAACCAAAGTGTCGAAACTATTCCGCTGATCCGCGAAAAAGTAGAACGTATCCTAAAAGCCAGCGGTTATCGTGCAGGCTCGTATTCCTATAAAGCGCTGCACAATATTCTAGAAAACTATCCTCGTGATGAGTTGCTGCAAGCACGTGAAGAAGAGATGTTAGAAGTTGGGATGGGCGTAGTGCAAATGCAAGATAGGGATTTGCTGCGTCTGTTTGTTCGTAAAGACCCGTTTGGTCGTTTCTTCAGCTGCATGGTCTATGTGACCAAAGAGCGCTATAACACCGAGCTTCGCCGCCAAACGCAACGAATTTTCAAGCAGTACTTTGGTTGTGAGCAAGATGTTGAGTTCACCACTTATTTTTCAGAAAGCCCATTGGCAAGAACACACTACATCGTACGTGTTGATAATAACAATATGGATGTCGATGTAAAAACGGTAGAGCAAAATTTAATGGAAGCATCATCAACTTGGGATGATCGTTTATCAGATGCGATCGTAGCAAACTTTGGAGAGAGTAAAGGGCTGCCATTATCGAAAGAATACATGCGTGCATTCCCTCGCTCTTACAAAGAAGACATGATGCCGGGTTCAGCGGTGGATGATATCCAGCGATTGGAAGCCTTAGATGAAGAGCACAAACTCGGCATGTTGTTCTATCGCCCACAAGAAGAAGCGGCCGATTCAAAAGCGGTGCGGTTAAAACTCTATCACCGTGACGAGCCAATCCATCTTTCTGATGTGATGCCGATGTTGGAAAACTTAGGGCTGAGGGTGATCGGAGAGTCACCTTATGAAGTACGCAAGTTAAATGGACAAACGTATTGGATCTTAGATTTCTCAATGCTGCATAAGAGCGATAAGAGTGTCGATCTTCGAGAAGCGAGAGATCGTTTTCAACAAGCATTTGCGGCTATTTGGGCTGGTGAATTAGAGAGTGATGGCTTCAACCGACTAGTACTCGGTGCTTCATTAACTGGGCGCGAAGTATCGATTCTTCGTGCTTATGCGCGTTACATGCGCCAAGTGGGTTTCCCATTCAGTCAACAATATATTGAAGATACACTCAGCCATTATCCAGATGTAGCAAAAGGGCTGGTGGAACTATTCTTAAAGCGGTTTGATCCTAAACACAAAGGGGCTCAAAAAGGGCAAACGGATCTTATTAACGCTATTACTGAAGAGTTAGATCGTGTTGATAGCTTGGATGATGATCGTATTATTCGTCGTTATATGGAGATGATCAGTGCAACGATCCGTACTAACTACTTCCAGCTGGATGAAAACAATCAGATCAAACCTTGGCTTTCTTTAAAAATGAAACCGAAAGAGATTTCTGAAATTCCAGCTCCTGTGCCGGCTTTCGAAATCTTCGTTTATGCGCCTGATATTGAAGGTGTTCATTTACGTGGTGGTAAAGTAGCACGTGGCGGATTACGTTGGTCTGATCGCCAAGAAGATTTCCGTACCGAGATTCTAGGGTTAGTGAAAGCGCAACAGGTAAAAAATACCGTTATTGTTCCTGTGGGAGCAAAAGGTGGTTTTGTGTGTAAGAAACAGCACATGTTTACCACGCGTGATGAGATCTTTGCCGAGGGACAACGCTGCTATAAACGTTTTATTCGTGCATTACTCGATGTTTCCGACAATATTATTGAAGGCGAAGTCGTTCCACCTAAAAATGTCGTTCGTCATGATGAAGATGACCCTTACTTAGTTGTAGCCGCGGATAAAGGGACAGCAACATTTTCCGATTTGGCTAACTCAGTGTCAGCAGAATACAATTTCTGGCTAGGTGACGCTTTTGCTTCTGGTGGTTCAAATGGTTACGACCATAAAGCCATGGGGATTACAGCAAAAGGGGGATGGGAGTCAGTCAAGCGCCACTTCCGTGAGATGGGCATTAACTGCCAAACCACAGATTTCACAGCGATTGGCATCGGCGATATGGCTGGAGATGTGTTCGGTAATGGTATGCTGCTGTCTAAACACATCTGTTTGCAAGCAGCGTTTAACCATTTGCATATTTTCATCGATCCAACACCAAATTCAGCAAAAAGTTGGGAAGAGCGCAATCGCTTATTCAACACGCCACGATCTAGCTGGGAAGATTACAACGCAAAGTTGATCTCAAAAGGTGGTGGCATCTTCTCTCGCAAAGCGAAATCGATCACCTTAACGCCTGAAATTCAAAAAATGATCGGCACTAAGAAGGCTTCTGTTGCGCCTAATGAGCTGATTAAAATGATTTTGAAAATGGAAGTGGATCTTCTTTGGAACGGAGGCATCGGCACCTATGTTAAATCATCGAAAGAGAGCCATTCTGATGTAGGTGACCGTGCTAACGATGCTCTAAGAATTGATGGACGCGATCTTCGTACAAAAGTGATCGGTGAAGGCGGTAACTTAGGTATGACTCAACTTGGACGTGTTGAATATGCATTAACTGGTGGTCGTGTTAATACCGACTTTGTTGATAATGTTGGCGGCGTCGATTGCTCGGATAATGAAGTTAATATTAAGATCTTCTTGAATGGCTTGGTGGCGAATGGTGATCTTACCGTCAAACAACGTAATCAGATCTTAGAGTCGATGGAAGACGAAGTAGGAGGCATCGTTATTGAAGATGCTTACGCTCAATCTGAAGCTATTTCTGTCACTGAGCAACAGGGTGTATCGTTAGTTAAAGAGCAAATTCGTTTCATCCATGCTATGGAAAAAGCAGGGCACCTTGACCGAGCATTGGAATACATTCCAGATGATGAAACTTTGCTTGAGCGTGAGAAGCAGGGATTTGCATTAACCCGTCCGGAGCTATCGGTATTAGTGGCATACGGCAAAATGGTGTTGAAAGAGGAATTGGCTTGTGAAGAGATTTCACACGATGAATTCCATTCACAGCAGTTGATCAACTATTTCCCTACTGAGTTACGTCGTAACTATTCTCAGCACATGCAACAGCATCCACTTCGTGCAGAGATCATTGCTACGGCTCTGGCCAATCAGATGGTGAACGAAATGGGATGTAATTTCGTGACCCGTCTGCAAGAAGAAACTGGTGCGAATGTTGTCGATATTGCCAATGCTTACACTGCGGCAAGAGAAATCTATGGTTTAGGCCGTGTTCTTGAGCAGGTTCGTTTACTCGACAATAAAGCAGAATCCGATGCACAGTATGATGTGATTTTCTTAGTACGCCGAACCTTACGCCGCTTATCTCGTTGGTTGCTGCGTAATCGTTCAGGCAAACAATCGGTCAAAGATTTGATTGCGCTTTATCAAACTGACGTCAATGCCGTTTCCGCTGAACTAGACAATATGCTCGTTGCTGAAGAGGTTGCAGAGCATAATGCCATGGCTCAAGTCTGGATTGATAAAGGCATTAACTCAGAACTGGCGAATTACGTTGCTCGTTTATCAAGCCTGTACTCAGCACTGGATATATCCACAGTGGCACGTGATAAAGGTAAGACCGTTGCTCAGACAGCTAAGCTTTACTTTAACTTAGGTGATCGTTTATCACTGCACTGGTTCTTAAAACAGATTAACGGTCAAGCGGTGGATAACAACTGGCAAGCACTAGCTCGCGCTGCATTCCGTGAAGATTTAGACTGGCAGCAGCGTCAACTCACTGCGCAAGTATTGAATTGTACTTGTGCACCAGAAGAACTCGATGTAATGAAAGCACTGGATGAATGGATTGCTAGTAATGAAGTGTCCTTAATGCGCTGGGAGAGTATCCTCAACGAATTTAAAGTTGGTGCAGTACATGAATTTGCAAAATTCTCAGTAGCATTAAGAGAATTAGTACTTTTAAATTTGAATTGTGCGGCAAATGAGTAAATAATAACGCCCCGTTTATACGGGGCTTTTTATTTCGGAGGCACAATGCTCTACCGCTTAGCCAGGACTGGCTTTTTTCAACTTGATGCCGAAAAGGCACATGATCTCGCCATTGAAAACTTTAAACGTTTCACAGGCACTCCTCTTGATCTCTTCTATCGTCAACACTTACCCAATCGCCCAGTCGAATGCATGGGTTTAACTTTTAAAAACCCTGTAGGTTTGGCCGCTGGCCTAGATAAAAATGGGGAATGCATAGAAGCTTTTGGTGCAATGGGGTTTGGTTTTGTCGAAGTTGGTACCGTGACTCCACGTCCTCAATCTGGTAACGATAAACCGCGTTTATTCCGTTTGATCCAAGCGGAAGGTATTATCAATCGAATGGGCTTTAACAACTTAGGTGTCGACAACCTGGTTGAGAACGTTAAGAAAGCTAAATATGACGGCATTATCGGTATCAACATTGGAAAGAATAAAGATACACCGATTGAAAATGGGGCAGATGACTATCTTATTTGTATGGAGAAAGTCTACCCATATGCTGGTTATATAGCAGTGAACATTTCATCCCCCAACACTCCTGGGTTACGAACGTTACAATATGGTGAGGCATTGGATGATTTGCTTGCCGTACTGAAAGCGAAGCAATCTGAATTGGCTAAGCTGCATAATAAATACGTTCCGCTAACATTAAAGATCGCTCCCGATCTTTCTGATGACGAACTTAAACAAATTTGCCAATCGTTACTCAAGCATAATATTGATGGCGTTATCGCGACTAATACCACATTGGATCGGTCGCTGGTGGAAGGTATGAAATTCGCGAATGAAACGGGTGGGTTAAGTGGTCGTCCTGTTCAATCAAGAAGTACTGAAGTGATTAAGTGCTTGTACCAAGAGTTGGGTGATAAGCTGCCCATTATTGGAGTGGGTGGTATTGATTCTTGTATCGCTGCAAAAGAAAAAATGTTGGCGGGCGCGAAACTAGTACAAGTCTATTCAGGATTCATTTATCACGGACCAGGTTTAGTGAGAGATATTGTCAAGAACCTGTAAATCAGTGCGATTTAAAGGTATTTACTCAGAAAAATAAAAAGTGACTGGGTCAAAGTAAGAGGGAATGAGTTATTCATT
>NZ_NDIM01000153.1:0-6165 GCF_002241375.1 Vibrio sp. V19_P1S1T109
GAATAAGGAAGAGATGTGGAAGTTCGTCATAACTGGACCGTTGCTGAGGTGAACGCACTGGTCGAAAAGCCGTTTATGGATCTACTGTTTGAAGCGCAGCAAGTACATCGTCAATACCATCCCAAAAATTATGTTCAAGTCAGCACGTTACTTTCTATTAAGACGGGGGCGTGTCCTGAAGATTGTAAATATTGCCCGCAGAGTGCGCATTACCGGACTGATGTTGATAAAGAACGGTTGATGGAAGTCGAGCGGGTGTTAGACGCGGCGCAAAAAGCGAAGCGCTCTGGCTCGACCCGCTTTTGCATGGGAGCGGCGTGGAAAAACCCGAAAGCGCGTGATATGCCTCTCTTGAAAGAGATGATCAGTGGCGTGAAAGAGATGGGCTTGGAAACGTGTATGACGTTGGGCATGCTAACGCCTGATCAAGCAAGCGAGTTGGCCAGTGCAGGGCTTGATTATTACAACCACAACCTAGATACCTCACCTGAATACTATGGCAACATTATCACCACCCGAACCTATCAAGATCGCCTTGATACCTTATCGCACGTGCGCGATGCAGGAATGAAGATCTGCTCTGGGGGAATTATCGGTATGGGAGAGAGCGCTAATGACCGCGCTGGCCTGTTGGTGGAATTAGCGAACTTACCAACCCATCCTGAAAGTGTACCGATTAATATGCTGGTCAAAGTGAAAGGCACACCGTTAGAGCAAGCCGAAGATGTCGAAGCGTTTGATTTTATTCGTCTGATTGCCGTTGCTCGGATCATGATGCCACAATCGTCGGTGCGTTTATCGGCTGGACGTGAAAATATGAATGAGCAGATGCAAGCGCTGTGCTTTATGGCAGGTGCAAACTCCATTTTCTACGGTTGCAAGTTGCTAACGACTCCTAATCCTGATGAAGATAGCGATATGCAGTTATTTAAAAAACTGGGTATCAATAGCCAACAAGTGAGCCAAAAACCGGATGAAATTGCAGAAAATGAGTTGCTTGAACGTGTCGTAAAACGGGTGGCAGCTCGTCCTACTGAAGATGATCTTTTCTACGATGCCAGCGTTTAATTCACGTATTTCAGCGGCGCTCAGTGCTCGTCGCGATCTTGGGCTTTCTCGTTCTCTTATCGAGCTTGAGGGGGGCAACCAGGTTCGATTGTGCAAAGATGGCCGCCAGTATCTTAACTTTTCCAGTAACGATTATCTTGGCCTTGCGCACGACTCAGAATTGATTGCCGCTTGGCAGCAAGGGCTGAGTATGTATGGTTGCGGTAGTGGTGCATCTCCTTTGGTCACAGGCTTTAGCTCAGCCCATCGCAACCTTGAATCTAACTTGTGTGAGTGGCTAGGTTATGAGCGAGCTATTTTGTTTGGCTCGGGTTTTAGTGCTAATCAGGCACTGCTGTTTAGCCTGCTCAATAAAGACGATTTGCTACTGCAAGATAAACTTAACCACGCCTCTTTGATGGAAGCAGGAATGCTTTGCGCAGCCAGTATGAAGCGTTTTCGGCACAACGATGTCACTCATCTTAAGCAACAGTTTAACCGCGATAGTCATACGTTAGTGGTGACTGAAGGGGTCTTTAGCATGGATGGTGATTGTGCACCGCTGTGCGAAATCACGGATGCACTGCAAGGTGAAGCGTGGTTGGCAGTCGATGATGCACACGGCATCGGTGTGTTGGGCGAGGGTGGGGCCGGCAGTTGCAGTGCGGCAGGAATAAAACCACAGCTCTTAGTGGTGACCTTTGGCAAAGCCTTAGGGTTATCGGGTGCAGCTATCTTATGCAATCAAGAGGTGGGTGACTTTCTTACGCAGTTTGCTCGTCACCACGTCTATTCTACAGCCATACCGCCAGCGCAAGCTTATGCAGTAACTCATGCTATTTCAATGGTCACTCAGCAGCCGTGGCGCAGAGAAAAACTGACTGAGCTGCAAGCTTATTACGCTGAATCTATGCAAGGTTTCGATGGCTATGTTGAAACGCTAACGCCAATCAAGCCCTACCTTGTTGGTGAGGCGCAAACAGCATTGAATATCGCCGAACAATTGCGACATCACGGGTGTTGGTTGACCGCGATTCGCCCACCAACGGTGGCTCAAGGTCGTGCCCGATTGCGTATCACTCTAACTGCCAATCACACTATTGCTGACATAGAGCAACTAACCACACAACTGCAACGTGCGCTAGAGGAGAGCTGAATATGTCACAAACTCATGCAATAGAGATAAATACGCTGCATGACAAAGCTGCCATTGCCCACTCTTTTAGCCGCGCGGCAAAGCATTATGATGTACATGCCGCTTTTCAACGTGACGTAGGGCACCGTTTATTGGACAAAATGCCGCGCAATCTAGTAGGGAAAAGAGTGCTCGATCTTGGTTGTGGTACGGGCTATTTTTCAGAGCAATTGCGGCGTAGAGGGGCGTATGTGGTATGTGTTGATCTCTCCAGTGAGATGCTAGTACAAGCTAAAATGCGTTGTGGTGATGTTGGCGTCACCTACTATCAAGCCGATGCTGAGGCGCTTCCTTTCGCCAACGCCTCTCTTGATTACGTTTTTTCTAGCTTAGCGCTGCAGTGGTGTGATGACCTTGTTCTACCACTGCGACAAATTCACCGCGTATTGAAACCACAAGGGATGGCTTATTTTTCGACATTATTGGACGGTTCGCTGTTTGAACTGAAACAAGCGTGGACAAAAATTGATACACATCAACACGTCAATGATTTCATCACACTCAATCAGGTAAAAATTGCGTTAGCGCAATCTCACTGTTACCACCATCAACTAGACTTGGCTTCGATCACAGTTTGGTATGACAAAGCCTTTTCCTTGATGAGAGATCTTAAAGGAATTGGTGCAAATCACGTAAGTGGACGCTCACAAGGGTTAACAAGCCGCAAGGCTCTATTGCAAGTTGAGCAGGCATACCAAACATTTCAAAACCATCAAGGTCTTCTACCTGCAACTTATCAGGTTTGTTTAGGGGTTATACATCGATGATTGATGCATTTTTTATTGCGGGTACGGACACCGACGTTGGAAAAACGGTCGCTTCAAAAGCGATTCTACAAGCATTAGCCGCCAAGGATTTGGTGACTATTGGCTACAAACCCGTTGCCGCTGGTAGCGAAAAAACGGAATTTGGCTTACGCAACTCAGATGCATTACATCTGATGAAAGCGGCAACCCAAGAGATGCCCTATGGTGATGTGAATCCATATTCTTTAGCGCTCCCTACATCACCACATATCGCAGCAAAACATGAACAGGTCGAGATTGATTATGGCGTACTCAGTAGCAAATTAGCTAAGCATAAAGCGAATGCTGACATTGTGTTGATCGAAGGTGCTGGTGGTTGGCGTGTTCCGATCTCTGATACCGACTGCTTGTCTACTTGGGTTAAACAAGAACAACTACCAGTGGTATTAGTGGTAGGGATTAAGCTAGGTTGCTTAAGCCATGCAATTTTAACAGCGGAAAGTATTATTGCCGACGGGTTGAATATTGTTGGCTGGGTAGCCAACCGAGTGAACCCAGGAACTGAGCATTACGCTGAAATTATTGCAATGTTGGAATCGCGCATTCCCGCGCCTAAGCTTGGTGAAATACCCTATGTGCCAACGGTAAAACGGCAACAAATTGGTAAGTATATTAATGTTGATCCGCTGCTTGCGTCAGAGTAAGCGATGTGAATCAGCCAAAAGGCATCTTTTAGCGAGATGCCTTTTTTGATCAAGCAGGTTATTACCGCAGCTTATTGACGGGGGTTTTCGCGAACTGAGCTAAAACAACAAAAGCGAGCACCAGCAAGTTAGCAGCATAGATGACCACTAGCCACTGTGGCATGGAAAGCGTTAAAAATTGCCATACCACTTTCGAACAGTCACCGTAAGCTTCGAACATCCAAGGTGCCCATTGATTGAGTGGTGCCCAGCTTGGGAAAGTGACAAATAAATCACAAGTGGCAAAAGGAGAAGGGTTGAATTGGTAATCCACATGTTGCAGAGCTAAGGTCAAACCTTTATAAGCACTGGCTCCCCAAGCAACGAGTCCAATCCAACGAACAATCGGATTATTGGGTGCGATTAAGCCAAGCAGAGCTGCTCCGCCAATTCCTAGCATCGCCACACGTTCATAAATGCACATCACACACGGTGCGAGCATCATGATGTGCTGAAAAAAAAGCGCACAAGCCTCAAAAAAAACCACAAAAAGAAGTAATAAAAACCAAGATTTTCTCGATTGAGAGAACAGTTTCAGAGTAGAAAAAAAAGTCACATTCAATACCTGTAAAGAATAAAAAGCCCTGATAGTTCAGAGCTTTTTAACTTAGATAAGTTTCATTATCAACCGAATATTTTAGTGCCCGGCAGAGATGGCTTGAACTGCTTTGGCTGAATGGTGCGTAATCCACCCTAAGTCATAAAAATGCGCAGTCATGGGTTCAACTAAGAAGACAATGCCAAACAGGCCAACTAATGCCAATACAATCGTGTAGGGCAGAGCCATGATGACCATTTTGCCATAAGAAAGGCGGATCAATGGTGCAAGTGCTGATGTTAATAAGAATAAGAAAGCGGCTTGACCGTTTGGTGTTGCTACTGAAGGTAAGTTCGTACCTGTGTTAATCGCGACAGCCAATAAATCGAATTGGTCACGCGTGATAACACCTTCTAGTAGCGCTGTTTTGACTTCATTAATATAGACAGTGCCAACGAAAACGTTATCCGAAACCATCGACAAAAGCCCGTTAGCCACATAGAAGAGAGCAAGCTGAGCCCCTTTATCTTCAACATTCAACACAGCATCGATAACTGGTTTAAAGAGTTGTTGATCGATAATTACTGCTACGATGGAGAAGAATACCGCCAGCAGCGCCGTAAAGGGTAGGGCTTCTTCAAATGCTTTGCCTAGCGAATGTTCTTCTATCACACCAGTAAATGCTGTCGCCAAAATAATAACTGAAAGACCAATCAATCCCACTGCCGCTAAGTGCAATGCCAATCCAACAATCAGCCAGACAGCAATAGCGCCTTGGATCCAAAGTTTTGCGACGTCTTGATTGGTTCGATTTTTGCGCTCAGCCGTGTCAAAATCGACCAGAATTTGACGAACGTTAGCGGGTAATTCTGCGCCGTAACCAAATAGCTTCAGCTTTTCAACCAATACACAGGTCAAAATACCACAGAGAAAAACAGGTACGGTTACCGGAGACATACGGATGATAAACTCGCCAAAAAACCAACCTGCTTGATCGGCGATGATCAAGTTTTGTGGTTCACCAACCATGGTCATCACCCCGCCTAAAGCGGTACCTACGCCAGCATGCATCAGTAGTGAGCGTAAAAACGCACGATAGTTTTCTAGGTCATCACGTGTTAGTTCTGAGATATGCTCATCTTGAGTATGGTCATGAGCGGAGCTTGTCCCTTGTCCCGATGCCACTTTGTGATAAATCGAGTAAAACCCAATGGCGACACTGATGACCACGGCAATAACTGTTAAAGCATCCAAAAATGCAGACAGGAAAGCAGCTGTAATGCAAAAGGCGACCGAAAGCATCGCTTTTGAACGAATACCAAGTAGTATTTTGGTGAAGATGAACAGCAATAGCTGTTTCATGAAATAGATACCAGCCACCATAAACACCAGTAGCAGCAGAACTTCGATGTTATTCACAAGCTCATGTTTTACTTGCTCTGCACTGGTCATCCCAATGGCGATAGCTTCGATAGCCAGTAAGCCACCAGGTTGCAGGGGATAGCATTTAAGCGCCATCGCTAGGGTGAAAATGAATTCAACCACAAGTAGCCAACCAGCAATAAATGGGTCGACCAAAAAGAAAACAATCGGGTTGATAATGAGAAAAGCAATAATGGCAACTTTGTACCAGTCAGGGGCTTTACCAAGAAAGTTCTTGAGAAAAGCGCTTCCGAGGGACATCGGCATGGGTAGTTCTCTTACTGTTGAGATGATAGACGCTGTCAGCTTATCTTTAATTCATTATGTGAAGTGGCCAAATAGAACGTGTTAAACACGAAAACAGTATCTATCGGCAATGTTCTAGCGAAACAACAAACCGTTTAGGGATTATGGTTTTACCAAGACACTCCTTGAGTGAGACAAGCAATCCTTACTTCGACCGTCACTCTACTC